>JAUSDH010000279.1 GCA_030650655.1 Candidatus Brocadiaceae bacterium | reverse complement strand
GGTAGTAGGTAAAGAGTTTGTGCATCCATAGAATATACTATTACTCCGCAAGGTTCATTCTGAAATTAAATTATGAAAAATCTCGTAGAAAGCATTCAAAAACTCTCTCCAGAACTTCAACAGGAGGTAGAGGACTTTGTGCTGTTTCTTTTAAGTAATCCGCAAGCAAAAAATAAAAGGTACCGTGAACCTGACTGGAGAGGAGAATTGAAGGCTATGCGGGATCTGTATTCTTCAGTAGAACTTCAGCACAAGATATTAGAATGGTGGGATGACTGATGGATCTTATCGACAGCAACATAATGCTTGAACTTCTTTTGGAATTTATTTGGTAACAGTACAGCCTACCGCAGAGACCGCCGAGTTCGCAGTGGCTGTTAGTGAATAGACAAAAATATCTAAGTAATATTATACCTAATAATTGCTGCTTTTAGAAAGGAAGATAAGATGAGTACAGAACCTATTGAATACTTAGCCGATTTACTGCCTGACGGTCATTTGTCTATACCTGAAAAGATCAGAAAAAAGTTAGAACGTGTATCTAAAAAAAAAGTCAGAGTTTATATTGATTTGAAAACTGAAAAAGTAACAAAAAAGCGCCATCCTGCTTTTGGAATATGGGCGGATCGTTTATCAGAAGTTGATTCTGGAAAAGTAGCTGCGAAATTGAGGAAAAAGTTAGAAAGCAGGACTGATGGCTTTTGATAAGAAAGTTCTTATAGATACTCCAATTATGATTGATCTCTTGCGGGGAATAGAGAAATCTAAGAATTGGCTCGATGGTATAGAAACTGAAAACAGACTGATTTCGGTCGTTACTGTGGCAGAACTTATAGCGGGATGTCGTAATTAAAATGAGCAGAAGAAGGTTGATCGTGAGCTTAAAGAATATGAAGTAATTTATTTGAGTTACAAGTGTTGTAAACTGGGGCTTGAATGGTATAAGAATTTTCACTTGAGTTATGGAGTTGGTTTTCTGGATTGTCTTATCGCAGCTACTGCGTATGAAAAGAAAGTTCCAATTGCAACCTTGAACGATAAGCACTTCAAACAACTAACAGATATAACCATTATTAGACCATATTAAAGTATTTTGGATATATTTTTTTGCGATCTTTGCGACCGCGGTGAATGTATACTATTTAAAGCTTGATCTCAAGTCCATCAAAGGCAAATTCGACTCCTGCCGGAAGTTTGCGGCTGTCTTCTTCATGTTCAATATCATGACACATATGGGTAAAATACGCCTTGTGCGGCTTTAATTGTTTAACGACGCGTAATGCCTGATCGATACTGAAGTGTTTTACGTGAGGTACATAACGGAGCGCCCCAAGTACAAGCACATCCAATCCTTTTAGCTTTTCCAATGATTTTTCCGGGATTTCACTGACATCAGTAATATAAGCAAATTTCTTAAACCTGTATCCTGTGACCGCTCCATTTCCATGGATAGCCTCAATAGGCTCGATTGCAAGACTGCCTATTTTTAAATTGCTATTGATAGTATTCAGAGAAAACCGGGGTTTATAACCACCGGGGTCTGGTTCGTTATTAAATACATACGAAAAGACGTTGCGTATGGTGTCGAGTGTCTCTGAAGTGCCGTAAATGGGGATGTCCATGCGTTGTACCATGTTGAAACGGCGAAGGTCGTCCAAACCAAAGATATGGTCTGCATGGGGATGGGTAATAAGTACGGCGTCCAATCTTGTGACATGGTTTTTAATACATTGGAGTCGCAACTCCGGCGTGGCGTCAATGAGGATGTTGTAACCATTTTGGGAAACAAGAACAGAGGTGCGCATCCGTTTATTTTTGGGATTATCAGAGGTACAGACCTTGCAATTACAGGCGATCATAGGGACTCCGTGAGAAGTCCCTGTTCCCAGAAATGTTACCTTCGTAAATTCCTTAATATTATCCATGGTTTTTCCACTATACTATAATGATAGAATTCTGTTAATATTATATGGGCAGCTTTATATGGATTTCAAGGGTTCTTTTGGCTTTAGTTGGATAAAATGATACGAAAGTTTCTTTTTACGTGGATGATTTTTCTGTTTTTTGCGTTTTCTGAAAAAGCACATGCCGTATACTATAGTCTGTCCGATGAACAAATCAGGCAAGCTATTGAGTATGGTGAAAATAGTAAAGATACGGACTATTTTGCATTTTTGGATGAGTGGACGACTGTTGCAGGCGATGGTTATGAATGGGCAACATTAAATACAAAATTCAGCTTACTCGCCTATGAGGCAAAACAGGCGGCTTTGGAGTCCAGAAAATTAACACAGACAGAGATAATTCAGTTTCCCCTGGAAGCGGAGGATATCCTGTCATTTCATGTCGTTTTGTACGGAAATTCTTCTGATTTTACAAAGGATTATCACGCCGTATTATTATATAAAAATAAACCTATTCAACCGATCATTGTACAAAATGATACGCACGCCAAGCCTGCTAACCTGGGGGTAAGAATATCTACGTCTTATCGTGCCATTTGTAAGTACGAGTTCCCAAATTATTATGTTGAATCCGATGCGGAGGTTATTCTCATCATTATTAGCCCATCAAATAAGGAGCGAAGGTTTGCCTTTAAGTTAGGGGAAATGAGATGAGGGTAGGATTTTTGCAAACATTTCCTGTCTTTGGTAAAAAAACTGAAAACGTAGACCAGGCTATTTCAACCATAAGCCGATTGAATGCCGATCTTGTTGTTTTACCCGAACTGTTTAATACGGGTTATCAGTTTACCTCAAGAGAAGAGACTATTGACCTGGCTGAAAAAGTTCCTGATGGAGAGACGACACAATCATTAATAAATCTGGCAAAGAAAAAACACCTGTATATCGTGGCTGGCCTGGCTGAACGGGGGAATGATTGTTGTTATAATTCAGCCGTATTGATAGGGCCGGATGGATTTATTGCTTGTTATAGGAAACTGCATCTGTTTTATCATGAGAAAAGGTGGTTCGAACCGGGAAATGCCGAACTGGGGGTTTATGATATTGGACATGCGAGGATCGGCATCATGATTTGTTTCGATTGGTTCTTTCCAGAAGTGGCTAGATGTCTGGCGTTAAAAGGGGCGGATATTATCTGTCATCCTGCCAACCTTGTTCTCCCCTATTGTCCGCAGGCAATGATTACGCGATGTATCGAAAATAGGGTTTTTGCTGTTACCGCTAACCGTATTGGGGTGGAGAATCGTTCAGAAGAATCACTTACCTTTATTGGCACAAGCCAGATTTTGGGAACGAAGGGTGAGATTTTGTATCGTGCCTCTTCGGACAGAGAGGAGTCAATGGTCGTCGAAATTGACCCAGTCAACGCCCGCAATAAACACGTGACCGCTGTTAATCATATATTTGATGACAGACGTGTTACGTTTCTATAAGATGCTGGAGTCTTTGACACGAAAATACCCCTCACCCAGACCCTCTCCCACAAGGGGCGAGGGAACTTTCCCTCCCTCGATGGGAGGGATTAAGGGAGGGTGATATATTTTCATGCTCTTTTGTGAGCCCTTGGCTCATGATGGTTTACCGTGAATATTCTCATTGAAATTGACTATAGTGAAAGAGCCGTTGGAATTCTGGAGAAGTTGCGTGCAAAAAAGAACGTTAGGGTAGAAGAAAAGAGGGTATTGGCAGGAAAAAGGCTTCTATGATTCGTGAGACCGTTACATAGTAGTCGTTTTAATTGCGATAATGATGTCCGACATTTTTTACATCTCGAGTTATAAAAAATCGTATTGCGTCCATGTAATATTTTAATTGCAAAAAAGAAGGTGGCAATGTATAAAAAGGCAAATACATGGTTAGTTTTGTTATCATAATTGGTGTGTATTAAAATGATGAATGAATTAATTACTACAACTAAAAAAATCCTTGTTATTTCTCTCGGTGGCAAGGATACAGAATACGCTACTTTGCGTGATTATTTTGTGCAGGAGGACTATGAGACATCTTTCATTTATAATGAACGGGATTTATATGGATTGCTGAAGAACAAGAAACGCTTCGATGTAATTCTGCTGGATGTGGAGCGTGAACTTGACAAACAGATCGTCGCCATCCAGAGTTTAAAAAGGTATTGTCCCCACACGGTAGTAATTCCTGTGACTAAAGAGGGGGATATGGACATTACATTAGAAATGAAGATGCTGGGCCAGGGTTTTTATGAGCGTATAACGAAACCTGTTCATTTTGAAAGTATGAAGGGAATACTCAGAAGGGTGTTTCAAAAGATTGATACAGATCGTATATTAAAAAGATTGGAACAGGAACGAGAGATTGCTAAAAATATAAACCGATTAGTGCTTTCTTATCAGACGTATAAAGATTTTTGTAATTCGCTGTGCCTTGAGCTTAGAAAGATCGTTGACTTTGATTATTTTAGTATAATATCGAGGTTTGAAACTACAGGTGAGTACTACACATATTCGCTGGATTTAGAGAAAAATATACATAACTTTCTCATAAGTACACAATTAACGACGCCATTGGAAAGGTTATTTTATGAGGATGTGTCAAAATTTGGTAAGGCCGTTATTAAGAATAAATTGTATAAAGATAGAAATTTTGACGAAAAGGACGTGTTGGATAATAACAAGATAACCTCATATATGGTCTATCCACTATTTATAGATAATGCTTTATCCGGTTGCATAAATATTTTAAGTAAGAGTGGTGCTCAATATACGGAAACCCAACGTAATCTTATAGATCAGGTGTCAGCACAAATTACCGTTGCTCTGATGAATACCATGCTCCTGGACAGTCTTGCCACATCACAAAAGAGATACAGGGAAATAGTTGAAAATGCACCTGAGATTATATTTAAGATGGACAGCCATGGAAAATTTCTGCATGTGAATAGGCTAGGACTGGAGTTCCTTGGATATAGCGCAAAGGAAATGTCCAATATGTACTTGTTCAATCTTATTTCCAGCGAGAATGTAGCCGTTGTTAAGGAACAGTACAACGTGTTGATTCGCGCGCCGAAGGATAACCGCTTGGTTACGACGTTGTTGACAAGATACGGCAAATTATTCGACGTTGAAATATTTTGTTCCGTCCAATATGATACTTCTTATAAAAATTATGTTGTAAGTGCATTTGTTCGTGATGTGACAGAACGGCGTGATTTGGAAAAAAGGGTATCTGAATACCATGAGCGTTTAGAAAATTTGTTAAGAGAAAATACGCTGAGATTGAGTGAAACCAAAAAAAAGATGTACAATCAAAAGAAATTCCTGGATGCCTTGATACAAAATACGAAGGTGTACGTAGTGACGATAAATTCAAAGGGGAAAATAGTGTTTGTGAATCGTGCTATAGAGAATAGATTTGGATATACGCTAAAAGAAGTTTTTGGAAAATCTGTAGCGGATGTTTTCATCCCCAAGGACAGAATGGTGGATTTACTTGATGATATTCAAATGCTCTTGAGTGGTGATAGGGGAGAACAGATAGAGATGCCTTTTGCTACTCGGGATCATCATGTCCGTGATATTTTATGGAATGTAACCTATTTTAAGGATGAGTATGATGCCGTTTCAAACATTAACCTGTTTGGTTATGATGTTACAGAACAAAATGTACTGCGGGAACAACTCATACAGGCTGAAAAGATGAGCAGTTTGGGGACGATGATTTCTGGAGTTGCCCATGAATTGAATAACCCGCTGTCGATTATTTTAAATTTTGGTGAACTCATGATGATGCGTGAAAAATTATCAAAGAGCGCAACGAATAGATTACAGCATATTATAGACGCATCCGAGCGTTGTGCCCGTATTGTCGAGAACCTCCTTAAATTTGCGACAAAGCGTAAGACCGTTAGAAAGGAACAATCTATTAATATTAATGAAGTGTTAAAAGATGCATTAGCTTTAAAACTTCACGAACTGCGGGTTAATAATATTAAGGTAGAACAATCGCTTTCCCAGGATTTGCCTATGACTATTGCCGATCGAGTACAGCTTATGCAGGTCTTTATCAACCTGATTAACAATGCTTATGATGCCGTGAAAAATATTCCAGAGAGAGGGATATTAACTCTTCGTACGTTCCGGAAGGAAGGGGGGATTGTT
>JAUSDH010000268.1 GCA_030650655.1 Candidatus Brocadiaceae bacterium | reverse complement strand
CATGCAGATGATGAATTGCAGATGGGTTAACTGTTTCTCGATTGGAATTTGTATCATTACCGTGTAAAATTATAGAACACTACCAATATGAACCAAATATTGTTTAATCAATGTAAGACACTTAACAAAAATATTTTTTTGTTTTGTCTGATAATAAAATTAAGGGTTCAGATTATATTCCTGAATCTGCGTGATTTCCTAAAATTATCAATTTTGAGTTATTTATGTCAGAAGATCGCGTAAAAAAGATATTATCACTCCTTGAAAAGGCATATCCTGATGCAAGGCTCGTGCTGCATTACAAGAATCCATTAGAGTTGCTTGTTGCTACCATCCTGGCCGCACAATGCAAGGATGAACGGGTCAACAAGGTAACGGAAACGGTATTCAAAAAATACAAGTTGGCAAAAGATTACGCCAATGCAAAACAAGAGGTCTTCGAGGAAGAAATACGCTCCACAGGTTTTTATAAAAATAAGGCAAAGAACATTATTGCCTGCAATAAAGAGCTTGTCGAAAGGTTTAGAGGAAATGTGCCTGATATGATGGAAGACCTTGTTACTTTGCCTGGGGTAGGTAGAAAGACAGCTAATGTGCTATTAGGTAATGTCTTTGGGAAGCAGGCCATAGCGGTGGATACCCATGTTTTTCGTGTCGCTCACCGTTTAGAACTTGCCAAATCTAACGATCCCGATAAGGTCGAATTGGAGCTATGCAAGATCATTCCTCAAGAAAAATGGACAAGGTCTTGCCTTGTCATTGGGACACACGGACGGCGTACCTGTGTTGCGCGAAAGCCGCTCTGTGACGTATGCGTAGTGGAAATATTGTGTAACGCTCCAGAGAAGACTTATAGCAGTAAATAATGTTCACTATTCCCGTATTTTCGAGTTTTTATGATTTGAATCATACATAAAATAAGAAAAACATTTTATGTTAGAGGCAATTCAATAACAAAGGTTGCTCCTGCACCGAGCTCACTTGTGGCGTAAACCCTGCCATTGTGCTGGTGAACGATACTATGTGCAACAGACAGTCCCAATCCAGCTCCCTTGCTTTTTTTGAATTCCCTACTAGTGAAGAATGGCTCAAATATCTTTGCGAGATGTTCTTTCGGTATTCCAGTACCTGTGTCCGATATGGTTATCGTTACTACTTCTTTATTTCCCTCTGTTTTAACAGTTAAACACTTATCACCTTCTAATCCTTCTATAGAAGAAGAGGCATTTTCTATTATATTCAAAAATACTCGCCTTATTTGATGTTTATCTACAAAAACCTCAGGTAATTTTTCATCTATCAATTTAACGACTCTAATATTTGAATGGTCAAATTGATTGGCCTTTTGCCTAAGAATGTCTTCAATAATTTCGTTAATATTAACATGTTCTTTTGACAGCGTATAATTTCCGGTAAAGGTCAGCAGGCTTTTAATTACACCCTGTATTTGGTCGGTCTCTTTTTGAATTCTGCCCAGATACTTCTTTGCCTTTTCACTAATCGAGGGGTCACTCACCACAAGATCTGTGCAAAGCTGAATACCTGCCAGCGGGTTATTTAATTCATGTGCTGCTCCTGCTATTAAGTTGCTTATCGCATACAGCTTTTCTGATTTTATTACTTGGTACTGTAGCTGATATTCTCGTGTTACATCCCTTAGAACAATAACAACACCTGTATTTTCTTCTGCAAAGCCGGTTACAGCAGAAGCAATAATAACAAAGTATTTTTCGCTATCCCCTTTCGTATTTATCTCAAATGAAATATAATGCTGCTTTTTAATAAATATTTCATCATAAATTTCTTTCGTATTGACGTTATTTATACTTATTATTGAATCATCGTCGGCTTTTTTTATATCCAAACACTTAAGGATCTCTTTTCCCGCCTTGTTCACTAAGGTTGGCCTGCCTTTAGTATCCATAAGTATGACACCGTCAACCATCCCATCTACCATGGAAAGTAACTTTAACTCCACATCACCCTCACGTTTATGCATGAGGTTTATATTATACCTTCTTAAAGCATCTTCACAAATGTCAGAAACAACCTTAATATCGAACGGTTTTATGATGTAATCGCTTGCACCTGCCTTCAGCAACTCAACCGCCATGAATTCTGAACCATGCGCTATCATTACAACAACAACTATTTCTGGTATAGTTTCCTTTATCCATTTGAGTATATCTCTTCCGCTTAATTTTGGTATATCACAATTCAAAAAAAGAATTTGGGGTTTTTCAACCCCTAGCATATGAATAGATTCTTGCCCATCCTGTGCAACAGAAACCTCATATCCTTCCGCATTAATGGAATCTTTTAATGCTCTCACGGTCTCAGGATCGTCATCTGCAATCATTATCTTTGCCTTATATTTTAATGACTTGGCCTTGTCTACAGGAATTCTTTCGGGATACAATTTGTTATAAATCAAAAATAAAAGGTCATCTACAGTAAAGGGTGCATGGAGTATTCCATAGGCACCAGCGGATTTGGCCAATTCGGATGCCATACTGGTTCTATAAGTTTCGGACAATAAAACGACAGGAATATTTTCACATTGCTTGAATTCAGCAGACTTCATTAATTTACATAATTGAAATCCATCCAATATAGGCAGATTTGCGTCGAGGATAGCAAAATCTGGCATAGAGGTCTTGAGATGTTTTAATACCTCATTCCCATCGGTGGCAGTTATTATGCAGGAAAATCCATTTTTCCCCAAATGACTAACTATGTCTCCATATTTTTCCAATTTATCTACCGCAAATAATATTTTAGTATCCATGGTATTTATTGACATACCTTATTTCAGCCTCCCGAACTTTGTAAGGTGCTATTTCCTGGCATAAACATTTGATCGTAAACTAAATAACTCCGATATCGTCTTCATTAAAATACAAAAAAAAGATTTCAATATTTTAATATATGTCCTATTAATTTAGTTTTCAACTTATTATTTTGTTTTATATCACATTTTATATATTCTCGTTTCTTTTCCATTAAAATTTAACACTAACAAGTCAGTGGCACAGCGTTTGTGATGTCGGAGGAGTTCCTTTCCATTTTTAAAATATTATCGGTTGAATGGGTATATGCCCTCTTTGCTACAACCAGCGAAAGTGCTTCTTCTGGACTGTTTCTTCGTCTCTCAGGTAGTCCCGCACAAGTTTAAGACATGCCTCTTTGCCGCTGACGGTGTCCATATTGATATAATTCGCCTGATCTTTATTTGCTTCTACCCAACTCAGCACAATCTCCATTTCTCCCATTTCAAGATCGGTAAGGACATTATGGTTTTGGATATTTGTATCTAAAATTCTTTCTAGCCCGGAAAAATTTACTGCATCCCTTAGAATCTCGTATCGTTGTAATGGCAATGCATCCTTCACAAAAAACAACTCCAAACTTTCCTCTATCGAAGAAGGTAATATCGCGATGAAATTTTTCAAATTCCCGTATCGTGTCGTTCTTTCATGTACTTCAAGTTGCTGGTTTAATTTTGGACGGTATTGTTGTATCAGCCGATACTCCATTAACATTGCTGCAAGTTCAGAACCTGTGATTTCATATTCAATCGTGTACACATGATTCAGCAAATCAGTAATCTTTTGTAACCGATCGGCAATATTCCAAAAATAAGAATTTAGGCGCACTTTTAGATTCTTTGCCTTGCCAACATAAATGACATCGCCATTTTTATTCTTCATTTTATAGATACCGGGACTCTGAGGAATTGCCCACAGAAAGGCCTTGTCAAAGGCATATTTACTAAAATCGACAGAGTCGATATCGGGGTATTGAAACGCTAAGACCTCTTCTACGGTGCTGAATTCCCGTTCTTGCAATAGTTCTCTGCACCGGGAAAAGATTTCAGCGGCAGTACAAACCTCCGTTTCCGTACGCCGTGTATCTACCGTGGAAAGTTTAAAAAATGCCGCTATGTCATTGATTGATTTCGGCTGAAGGTTGGGAATGAGTTTCTTTGCTAAAAATTTCAAGCATAAGGGCAGATTTTCAATCATTTCATTTGACTTGCTCAAAACCGCATTCAGTTGATTTATGGAGGAGTGGACATCATACCCAATCAAAATACCATCCCCAACAAAGTCATAGAAAAGACGCACGGCCTTTTCGAGAGGGACTCCGCCTTTCACTTCCTGTGCGAAATCTTCAGGCAAAAGCATCGTTTGTACTTTTAACGAACCAGGGTTTACGAGGGTATGGAACCTGTTTACTATCTTGTCGTTCCTTAATTTTTGTGCGCTGATTTCAACGATTATTCTGGATTTTTCGGGTGTGTCTATTGTCAGAAGGCTGAGGAAAACAAACCCTGCCGCCGAAAGAGGCGTGCCTCCTTTTTCAATAATCTTCCAGAGGCGGTGTTCATCTATGGCAAATCTGCGGTCTCCTGCAATCGCAGTCTGTATCAATTTTTCACTGATATGCGGTGAGGCGCCTTTTATCTTCAATACCTGCTCGACAAGTTTCTTGCTGGTAGCACCCGCTTTTTGCAACGTCAGATATGCATATATTTTATCCCGCATGGTACTTATTTATTACCCTGAATTCAGCAATCTAACCACAGAGCAAAGAAACCTTTGTTTAAATTGAAAAAGCTTCAACAAGTTCATGTGGCAAGGGGCAAGCGCCCCTGCATATTTATGTATAGGAATTTCAAACTTTTGGATTCCCCTCTAAAAAGAGGGGATAAAGGGGTGTGTAAGTTTGCCGCAACACACCCCCAGCCCCTCTTTCTAGAGGGGAGCTTAAATTTCGCTGCCGAAGGCAGCCTAATTTATAAATAAAAATAGAGGGTTTCATCCCTCTTCCTATTTACCGTATGTAATTTAGCGTGTAAAAACCGTTCGGTTGATAGCGTGTAATAAAATTTATTTCCTAAATTCCCCTACTAATTTTTGATAGGTAGAAAACTCTCTTTGCGCCTCTTCTTTCATACCCTTTCTCTCATAAATGATACTTAAACCATAATGCGCCTTCGCAAAATTCGGGTCAATTCTGATTGTCTCCTCAAGCGCACTGGCAGCCTCATCCAAAATCCTATTCTGCGAATATGCGCTGCCAAGATCAAAGTATACGTCCGGGTTGTAAGGATTTACATCAATCGCCTTTTGTAATGAGGTAATTGCATCATCAAGAACCCTTTTGTCAGAATACGGATTCTGAATATTGTAATGGGCTGCCGCTGCTTTCTGAACTGAAGCAATAGCCCTGGCAAGCACCTTTTTGTCTGCGTACGCTTTACCAAGCCTATAATGGGCCGCTGCATTGCCGGGATCAAGCCGCACAACAGCGTTGAATTCTTCGATGGCTTTGTCAAACAATCTCACATCAGAACACACGACTCCAAGATCATAATGTACATTGGGGTTTTTCGGATCGATCTCTATCGACTTCTTATAAGCATCGATAGCATAGGCAACATCGCCTTTAGCATAATAGGTCAGACCAAGATGGTAATGCGCCAAGGCATGATGCGGATTGATATTGGTGACCTTTTTGAATTCAGTCACTGCTTCGTCGAGCAATTTCTTCTCCTGATATATTTGGCCTAAACCAAAATGAGCGTCCGTATAATTTGGGTTAATCTCAATAGCCTTCATAAATGCACTGATCGCTTCGTCTCTCTGATTTCCTCCAATATAAGCTGCTCCCATATTATATTGAGATACGGCATCTTTGGGATTGATCTCCGATGCCTTTTTATATTCAGACACAGCGTCGTAAAACATCTTTCTGGATTTATAAATATCTCCGAGCTTGCTGTGCGCCAGGGCATTACCGGGGTCAAGTCGCACTACGGACTTCAGCGCTGTTACTGCATCGTCCCAGAGACCATTTTCTGCGTAAAGCAGCCCCAGTTGAAAAAGTGCGTCTTTATAGTTTGGATCAATCTCTATGGCCTTCTTTAGCGCTTCAACAGCCTCGTGCGACATGGTTCGATTACTGTATGCCATGCCCAGATCATAATGTGCTTCCGCCAGAACGGGATTAATTCGAATAGCTCTCTGATATGCGCTTATAATCTCATCAGGCATATCAACCTTAGAACATCCGTATATACCTCCAGAAACTAATACTGCCATTAACATCGAAATTTTGAATGGCGATACTAGATTCTTTATCATTATCGGGTCTCCCAATAAAACTGTTATTGATAAATAAATTTATCTAAAACGGATTTCTCTTTGATATTACGGTTGAATCCAGTAATTTTCAAGCGAAATATATCAAATAGGTTGTATATTGTCAAATGTTTATTTAATAGATATTTAGATAATCTAAAGCCGATTACTCCCAGCCAAGTTTCCGAATCTCCTTAAGAGACCTTGCAACCTCATCAGAAACCTTCGTAACCGATGCCTCGTCCTTGAACCTCACGTTTATATTGTACATGACCTCATTCTGCACGAGATTTCTTTCAAAACTGTATTGCTGCAATTCCATAGAGTTCCTCTTGAGTATCTCCGTGATAGCCGTAAAATCGGGTTCTGAGCAGGAAACGCACAACTTTAGTGTTTTATATTTATCACGTTTGATAGTGTGTTCAAACAGAGGTAACAACAATAACGCAAAAATGGCCAGCAGGGTTGTAAAGAGAGCTGGTAAGTAACAGTCACTTCCAATCGCCAAACCAATACCTGCCACGACCCACAAAGAAGCGGCAGTTGTCAAACCCCTTACGGTTGTTCTCATCCTCATAATAGTGCCAGCGCCCAGGAAACCAATACCTGTTACCACCTGTGCGGCAATCCTGGCCGGATCAACCCGTATAATAGAATCGGCGGCAAATGTTTTATATTTTTCGAAGATATGCTCGGATACTACCATCATCAAGGTAACACCCACACATACGAGGATGTGTGTCCGCAACCCTGCCGGCCTCCCGCGCCGTTCCCTTTCCCACCCGATAACCCCGCCTAAAACGGCCGCCAGTAAAAGTTTTCCGATAGAGTTGTCGAAACACCCTACAATACTTAAAAGGTGAAACATATAAACTCCTTGTACAAATATTTAATCGATAACATCGATAACATATTTTATTTAGAAGACTTAAGTTAGTGATGACAGAAGTATAACGGAGTCAATAATCAATGTCAAAATATATCTTTTCATTTTCAAAAAAAATCTACTAAAGAATCTTTATTTTTTACCGATACTTTAATTATTAAAGAAAAAAAGGAATATCTCTTGAAAAATAAGGAGGTACAAAATGAAGATATTGGAGGAGTGGCAGGATGATATTTATCCGGCAATTTTAAAACGTAAATTATTCAAGGCACACAAGGCAATGCATAGAATTCAGATTTTTTGCAACTTTTTAAGAAGAATCACCGTCGCAGTTTTTATCTGAACAATTGGCCCAGGCAAGAAATAATAAGCATTACAGCCCCCTTGAAAGGGATTTGTTGTCGGCAGCCGGCATAAAACTTATACTCTGTTACAGACATCTGACTACACGACTTTTTACGCGTATGTGTTTTTAATATACTTTCACTTCTTCAATCTCGAATCGCTCATCTATTTTTCTAAGATAGCCCATTCTAACTTTCGGATCATGCTGAAAAATCAAGAGCCAGTGCTCTTCAAATGCCTGCTTTAATACCTTCTTTTTATTTTCCAGGGTTTCCAATGGAAATAGATCATATCCACTAATGTAAGGATACTGCAAATGAGCAACCGTGGGCACTAGATCGGCCAAGAAAAGGGCCACCTGTCCTTCAGATTCGATTTTTACACATTGATGATGGCGCGTGTGACCTCCAATCTTTACGAGAGAGATTCCCTTATCCACTTCCACAACTTCATCGTCTACGAGACAGAGATACTTTGGGTCACCGATCGGCAAAAAGTCTTCTGTTCTGTAACTCGCCTTAGTCCGTTCGTTGGGATGTAAGGCAACCTCTAACTCTCCCTTCTGGATGAAGTATTTTGCCTTTGGAAATGTAGGAACAATCTCCCCCCGTTCATTAAAGCTTGTGTTCCCGCCGGTATGGTCAAAGTGAAGATGTGTGTTAATGACGAGATCAATATTTTTTGGCTGATAACCGAACCGGTACAAGGATTCCAGGAGATTAGACTTCTTTTCAACACCGTACATTTTGCAAAACTTCTCGTCGTGTTTTGTCCCAATCCCCGTATCAATCAGAATATTGTATTTCTTCGTCACGACTAATGGACAATGGAGGGACAGTTGAACTCTGTTTCTTTCATCGGGCTGGTATATCTTCTCCCACAGGACCTTTGGTACAATCCCAAACACAGCCCCGCCGTCCAGGTATATGGAACCATCGGTTACAGGATAAATCTCACACTTGCCGAGATTCATTTCGTATGTCCGGGATATAATTCCTTAATGTGTGTCATGTCTCCGTTATTATACAGAAAGTTATAAAGATTGCCAAAGTCTTGATATATTAAATTTTTAGACCTTCATAATCTTAGGATTCGGGTTTATAAGTGAAATTGATAAATAAAATTTCTATTGAAAAATGAACTTATATTGTGTAATTATAACCGTTACTATTGACCTTTGTATCTGAGAAATTATCATTTAGACTTATGGCTTATTACATCGAATGATGTCCCGAGAATTTGTGTTTTTCCTTGAAAGGAGGGATCGGAACGAATGAAGTACTTCAATAAATCTGTATTTTATTTCATAGTGAATGTGGCTATTTTATTGATCGTACTCACAAAGACGCTGTTTGCATGGTCAAGCGGCCCGCCTGCATACAGGACGGGAGCGCCGGGAGACGAGGGTACTTGTAGCGCAGACGGTTGTCATAATTCTTTTCCCCCCGATTCGGGGAGCGCTAAATTTTCTATTAGCGGTCCCTCTGCTTATACGCCGGGAAAAGCCGTCAAAATTGGAGTCTCATTTAGTGATTCCGGCGGAAAGCTGCATGGATTTGAGATGACAGCCGTGGATGCGGATGGCAACAGGGTCGGGAAATTTAAAAATATCGGGAGTACCACCAGGGTGATTTCTCCTAATGATCCTGCCAGAGGGCTTGAAAAAAAGGATAAGGGCAAATATATAGAGCATACGATCAAGGGCAGCAAAAAGAAAAGTTGGAAAGTTAAATGGACTTCCCCCGCCAGCGCTTCGGGAACAATTACTTTTTATGCCGCTGGCAATGAGGCAGATGGCGGCGGTACGAACTCCGGTGATTACATTTACACAACCACGCTGGAAATTGCCGCAGAATCCTCTGCATCAGGACAATAAAATTGTAATAACTAAAGGAATCTGATTTGAACTGGGTTGCTATAGACTTTGAAACAGCAAACGCAAAGCATTCGAGCGCCTGTGCACTGGGAATTGCGATGGTTGAGGCTGGTAGAATTATAAAAAGGGCTTCCTGGTTAATAAGACCCCGCGAGCTTTATTTTAATTATTATAACACTTATATCCACGGTATTACTAAGGAGGACGTAAAGGACAAGCCTCAATTTAGCGAACTCTGGAATGAATTTAGACCATTTCTCGAGGGAAAGACGGTTATTGCACACAATGCAGGTTTTGATATAGGCGTTTTACGGCAACTCCTCGATGAATCTGGAATCCCTTACCCGGAACTTCAATATTTCTGTACGCGAGTTCTTGCGAAAAAGGTTTGGCCAACTTTAAATAGTTACCGGCTTAATATGATTTCTGCACATTTAGGCATCAGCCTAAAACACCACGATGCGGAGGAAGACGCTGTAGCATGCGCAGAAATTTCGTTGCGATGCTGTGATGAAATGGGTGTAAGCAGATTGGAAGACCTTGCAATGAAATTTGGAATTACCAGGGGACATCTTGCTACGGATAATTCAAATCGCCCGCCAAAAAGAAAGTTGTCAAACCTCTATCGGCCAATGTAACAATATCGCCTCATGTACGGGCAAACTCTGATGGAATACCAGGTAAACGGCATTATCATAATTCGCCCCTGCGTGCGATAGTGATGTAGTCTTGAATCTATCCCCACGAAAAGGAGAAATTACAGAAAAACAAGTAGATAATTCGAAAATTTTTGATATATTACTGACTCATTTTGTATGGTCTCATCAAAATTAACTGAATTTACATTGTGCCAAAAGTTTGTGTTTTCTGAAAATTTACAAATGGCTGTGAGCAAACCATAAATTCATGATGCAGGTAAAGCTATCCATATCAAAAATAGTTGCAGTTTTCCCCCTTTTCATCATAATATTGCTGCCTCCCATACTTTTTGCCCAATCAAACAATAACAGCAATACTATAACAGGTTTAACTGAATCAAGCGGTTTTACCTATAATAATTTTATCTCTGGTAATTTCAGGACACAATACGAAGGCCGCTGGGCAGAAGAAGAAGACGACCATGACATGTATGAATACCTGCGTTTTAAGACAAAAGATTTTTTTAACAATAAGGTAACTATCGCCGGTTCCGGAAGGCTATCAGAAGACTTTGATGGGCATGAGTCGAAAGACGGGGCATTTCGGGATATCCTCGATACGTACGACCGCAGTTACAACGGGCGCCTTTACTATTTATATGCGGACATCAAAAATCCGGTCATTGAGCAATCCAATCTCCGTTTGGGACGGCAGTATCAATACTCTGTCGAAACCATTCTCTTCGACGGTGCAAAGTATGAACAACAGCTTGGCCCCGTTGCAACTTACGCCTTTGGCGGCATGAGGACGTCTCAATATAGCAGTACTTATTTCGATACGGTTGCAGGAAGCGGGGTGTCTGTCCGTCCCTTTATGGACACCATGACAAACCTGGACTACGTCCGTATTATTGATGATAATTACATTGATGACGAGGTGGGTTTCAACCTGTGGCAAAGAATCCATGAAGACTTAAATTTTTACGGAAGATATACCGTCTTAAACACCTTGCCCAAAGACTTTCTTGTCAAATTGTCCTGGGATAAAATCGACTGGGACGCCAGCGTACAGTTATCATATTTTCGATTCCTTCATTCAATCGCCGAACAGAGCAACAACATCTCGCCATTTTATCAAATCCTCGGTACCTTCGAGCCTTTTGACCTCATCAGCCTGACGGGTTACAAGGGTTTGGGAGAGAAGTTTGGAATATCCAGCGGTGTGGACCACAGGAGTGTGATTGATAAAGACGAAGAAAACACCTTTAATCGTGATTATAACAGGACTTTCCTTTCGTTCATGGTAAACAACCTCCTTCTGCAGGAATCGAAGGTCACCTTCACGGCAGAATACTGGAATACGAAGGGTGTCGACCACAGTGCAGACCTCGGCGTTGACTTTGATAAAAAAATTGGCAAGTTTGACGTTGGCGCGGGTACTGGTTACTCTCTGTACAAATATAATTTTGACGGGAGTAGCGGACTGGAATCGCTTCTGGACAGCGAATATACAAGAGATATTGAACAAAAGATTAATGTTCGTACCTATTATATGAGGGTAAAATATTTATTAACAAAACAGTCTGATGTCACCCTGCGGTGGTCATCCGAGGTGAGTGATACAGATCCGGAGACATTTCATCAACTGCTACTTTCTTACAGTACAAACTTTTAATATGAAGAACAAAAATTTATATTATACGATTCCCTTTATGATGCTTACCTTTCTCATGCTGTTGGGAGGCTGCAAAGAGTCTGAAATTCATTACAGCCACGCCAGGCACATGGAAAGGGGTTTAAAGGACTGCAATACCTGTCACAATTATAAAGAAGACCTTGAACCCAAATGGCCCAAGATGGCGAAATGTCTTTCCTGCCATATGAAAAATTTTGATACCAGCAACCCTAAATCTTGTTTGCTTTGCCACACAAGACCGGGCATGAAGATAAAGGTAAAACACCCTATCCCGAAAAAATATCGTGATTTAAAATTTACCCACAAGGTACATCTGGAAAACAAGGTAGAGTGCATTCAATGTCACAAGGGTATCGAAAAGAGTGATGCAATTACCGTAGACCTGATTCCCGATATGTTTGGCAC
>JAUSDH010000263.1 GCA_030650655.1 Candidatus Brocadiaceae bacterium | reverse complement strand
TGTATATAGTAAAAGTATTTGAAGGATAGTTCATTCTGTCGATAATAATGCTGTCAACATGGGGATTTATCTTTTCCGAAAGCGCCTCAGGATTCATTGGCAGCACAGGACCTATAAAGGCATAGGTATTTATCCTGTTATCATGGAGTGTTTTCAGTGCGCGCATTCTTGCCATGATTGATGGGGCGTTTGGTTCAAAAACTCTGCTTATCTCTTCGTCATTCGTTGTGATGGTAATGCCCACCGCTATGTCCTTAAATTTCTTAATAATGTCCATATCCCTCAGGACAAGAGGAGATTTTGTGAGTATGTCAACCGGGAACTGGCATTGTAAAAGGGCTTCGAGGCATTGCCGTGTAAGTTTGTATTTTGATTCGTTTGGCTGGTAGGCATCTGTCACTGAACTGATGAAGACTCTGCCCCTTTTTGCCCTTTTGAGCTGTTTCTGGAGAATTTCAGGGGCATTGATCTTGACGTCCACAAAGCCTCCCCACGCCTCGGTATGACCGGTGTATCGTTTCATGAACGTTGCATAACAGTATCTGCAGCCATGAGAGCAGCCTATATAGGGGTTTACGTAGTAATCAACGCCAGGGATTCCTGATTTCGTGAGGATGGACTTAGCCTTTATCTCCCGAATAATTAAACTCATGTTTTTATTTTATCATGACTAACGGGACACTACCTATATTTTTCTTAAAATAGAAATGCAGATATGATAGTATGTTCTCATTATAATAAGAAATATATAAAAACAAGAGGACTGATTTTTGGTTAAGAGAAACATTGATAGTGAAGCTTTATATAAAGAAGTTGCAACGTTAATGGCTGATCGAAGGCAATGCGTTGCACTGACTGGCGCAGGCATATCGGCTGAAAGCGGCATTCCCACGTTCAGATCAAAGGGAGGAATCTGGGAAAAGTACGATCCCATAGAATTCGCTTCTATTGAAGCTTTTCGGAAGGATCCGTCAAAATACTGGTCACTGCGAGGGGAATTTATCAAGGACTATGATCGGTATCAGCCAAACAATGCACATCTCGCCCTGGCAGAGCTTGAGCAGATGGGAATAGTACGATGTGTGATAACCCAGAATATCGACGGCCTGCACAAAAAGGCGGGCAGCAAAAATGTGATTGAAATTCATGGCAATCTCATGGAAATCTGCTGCCTTGCCTGTGGGAAGGAATACAAAGCACCCAACGTCCCCGGTGGAATGCCGCCCCATTGTTCGTGCGGAGGCATTCTTAAACCAAACACCGTTTTGTTTGGAGAGGAGTTGCCCATGGATGTATTCATGAAGGCACAAGAGGCATCAGCATCGTGCAAGATAATGCTCCTTGTTGGTACCTCCGCGATTGTCCAGCCTGCGGCGTCTTTGCCTTATCTGGCAAAACAGAACGGAGCAAAGATAATCGAGATCAATATTGAAAAGGCATTTCCCGACGCCGATTATTTTATTATAGAAAAGGCTGGAACAGCCCTTCCCCGAATCGTTGAGGAGATAAATAAATTTAGAAGATTAAATTAGAAAATCCCCTCTTGGGAGGGGTTAGGGGTGGGTAAGTTGGTAGTTCGTGAGATATTCACTGAGATTTCACGACCAAGGGACCCACCCCTAACCCCTCCCAAGAGGGGAATTGCGGAGTCTCCTCCCAAGAGGGGAATAATTCGTGCCATTATAAAATATGTGGATTTAGTTAAACACGGACAAACTTCGTTTGTCCGTGCTACCCCAAAACCCGCATAAATAAAATGAAAATTCCTATACAATTAAATTAATTAAGCCATGAATAAGTATCTCATGCAAATTCTTGATAGGTTATATTTTCGTGTCGCCCCTGCCAGAATCCATGTACCTCAGAAACCAGATTCGTATGATTTCAGTCGCCTAACCAAAAAGGAGTATTTAGAAAATCCAGAATTATTTTATATTAATTGCTTTATTCTCAAACTTCCTTTTCACTATAAAACAAAGCGCCAATAATTATTTTAATAACCCATAACCTTAGAAAGGAGACACGATATGCAGCATGAACATCATGACCTCATTCACGAATTTCCTGAGTATCGCGAAGAAATTCATACTCTTAAGATGACTAACGAGCACTTTCGGGAGATTTTTGATGCGTATCATAAAATCGATAAAGAGGTTTATCGGGTAGAAAACAATATCGAACCCAGGTCAGATACAGAAATGGAAGACCTTAAGAAACGGAGACTTGCTCTAAAGGATGAGCTTTTCCAAATACTAAGGCAAAGTAAGCCTTAGACAAATGATGAAATAGTTGTTCAGGTACTAAAAAATAAAGAGGCAAGAAATGTTGCAGTTTTCGGTTATGTAAGAGGTGAAGAAATGAAGTCAATTTTCGGAAGAGGTTGTAGGGTGGATTAAGCGTGAGCGAATCCA
>JAUSDH010000259.1 GCA_030650655.1 Candidatus Brocadiaceae bacterium | reverse complement strand
CGCCCTCTCCTTCGCCAACCCCTGCTTCGCCAATACATGCGTTATCACCGACGTCAACGTCGTCTTCCCATGATCCACATGACCTATCGTCCCTACGTTCATATGCGGCTTCGTCCGCTTAAATACCTCTTTAGCCATCGTAAAACCTCCGATTATTTATCTGAAAATTATGTTATGCTACACTACTGAAAGCCTTTGCAGGTGCAGGTCTGTATTCTAATGGTTCCATGGTAAACGTGCCCCTACCTTGCGTAATTGATCGTAATACCGTAGAGTATCCAAACATTTCTGCAAGGGGCACGTCACCCTTAATGATCCGGAGAACACCTCTTGTACCCATTTCAAGAATATTTGCCCTGCGGCTATGAATTTCGCTAATCACATCGCCCATGTACTGCTCAGGAACCACAATTTCCAAAGACATTATCGGCTCTAGCAATATTGACTTTGCCATTTCCACACCTTTTCTTAGTGCAATACTCGCCGCAGTAAAAATGGCCAAATCAGAAGAATCTACCGGGTGCGTTGAACCATCTGTTACCGTTACTTTTATGTCTATAAGCGAGTATCCCCCAGCCACTCCAGTTGAAGCGGTCTCTCTGATTCCTTTTTCGCAAGACCGTACAAATTGCTTAGGAATCTTTCCACCTTTAATGTCATCAACGAAAGTCACAGGTTCTTCCCCTTTAAAAGGTTCCAATGTAATCCACACATGTCCAAATTGGCCGTGACCACCTGTCTGTTGAATAAATTTGCCTTCAACCTCAACCTTTTTGCTTATAGTTTCTCTGTAAGAAACCTTTGGAGCCCCTACATTAGCATCTACTTTATATTCACTCAACATCCTATTTTTAATTACTTCCAAATGCAACTCACCCATACCAGAGATAATCATTTGCCCAGTCTCTTTGTCCATACGAACTTTGAATGTGGGGTCTTCTTTTGCTAATTTTGATAAGGCCACTCCTAATTTTTCTCTTTCAACATCTGTCTTTGGCTCTATTGCCATCGATATAACAGTATCTGGGAATTCCATCTTCTCAAGAACTATGGGATGATCTGGATCACTCAAGGTATCTCCAGTAACCGTATACTTCAGACCAATTACTGCACCTATTTCACCAGCGGTTAGCACATCTACTTGTTCCCTATTGTTAGCGTGCATTTTAAAAATGCGGCTGATTAGTTCTTTTTTATCTTTACCGGAATTTATTACCCTTGTACCCGAAGCTATTTTCCCGGAATAAACCCTTATAAATGTCAGGTCGCCATGTTTATCGGATGCAATTTTGAAAGCAAGTGCACTAAAATACTCATCGGGAAGTGGTTTTCGCGATATTTCTTCATCTGTATAGGGATTCGTACCCGCAATTGATTTTCTATCGAGTGGAGATGGCAAGTAATCACATACTGCATCAAGAAGAGGCTGAACTCCTTTTTTCTTAAATGCAGATCCACACATTACAGGCACAAGTTTCAAATTAATGGCGCCTTCACGGATGGCCTTTTTTATCTCGTCATTTGTTATTTTTTCGCCATTTAAAAATTTCTCTGTCAAGAAATCCACTTGTTCAGCGAGTCCTTCTATCATCTTTTCGCGTTGTATTTCGGCTTCTTTTTTATATTCAGCAGGAATTTCTTCTAACGAATAATTCACTCCCAATTTATCAATATCGTCTGAGTATACCATAGCCTTCATGTTCACAAGATCTATAACACCTTTAAATTCTTGTTCTTTACCAAGGGGTATCTGAATAGGAATCGCTTTTATTCCCAATCGCTCGTTAATTTCACCAACTACCTTCATAAAATCAGCACCTATTCGATCCATCTTATTCACGAAACATATTCTCGGTACGCCATATCTATCAGCCTGACGCCACACCGTTTCAGATTGTGCCTCAACACCACCTACACCACAGAATACGCAGATAGCCCCGTCCAGTACACGAAGAGATCGTTCTACCTCTATAGTAAAATCAACATGACCTGGCGTATCAATCAAATTAAATTGGTAATCATTCCAGGCGCAAGTTGTTGCAGCTGCCGTGATGGTGATTCCACGTTTTTGTTCTTCTTCCATCCAATCCATTACAGCGGTACCATCATGGACCTCACCCATCTTATAAGACTTCCCCGTATAATAAAGTATACGTTCCGAAGTTGTCGTCTTACCAGCATCAATATGCGCGGCAATACCAAAATTTCTCATTTTTTCAAGATTCATATTTTTAAACTTCCTGTACTAAAATTTTGACCATGCAAAGTGTGCAAATGCCTTATTAGCCTCAGCCATCTTGTGAGTATTTTCGCGTTGTGTTATGGCTATTCCTTGCTTTTTATATGCATCTACCAATTCATCTGCCAATCGCTGAAACATGGGGCGCCCCTTTTTCCCCTTTGCAGCACCGATAATCCAACGAAACGCTAATGATTGTTGCCTTTTTTTTACAACCTCTACGGGTACCTGATATGTTGCACCACCCACCCGTTTCGATCGAACCTCAACCAATGGTTTTACGTTATTTACCGCTGTTTCAAACATTTCTAATGGCGTTACATCCGTTATCTTTTTTTCTATAACATCCATTGCCCCGTAAAATACTCCTTCGGCAACACTTTTTTTCCCTTTTCGCATGAGGTTATTAATAAATTTCGAAACCAGCTTACTCTTATATTTTACGTCCGGTTGCAAAAATACCTCTGTACTCCTATATGCAAGTGCCATAGACTACATTCTCCTTGTTAAAACCTATTTTGGGGTCTTTGTCCCATACTTAGATCGAGAACGCTTTCTGCCATCAACCCCTGCGCAATCTAACGTTCCACGAATGATATGATATTTAATACCGGGCAGGTCTCTTACCCGACCTCCTCTAACCAGCACAATCGAATGTTCCTGCAAATTATGCCCTTCACCCGGAATATAAGCCGTAATTTCCCTGCCATTGGACAGTCTTACTCTGGCTACTTTTCTTAAAGCAGAATTAGGTTTCTTCGGTGTCCTCGTCATAACCTGAAGACATACTCCCTTCTTATGAGAGCACTTTTCTAGGTCTGGACACTTACTTTTACCTTCTGTACCCTTTCTTCCTTTTCTGATTAATTGGTTTATCGTTGGCATTTTTCCTCCTACCTCTATTCGGTTGATGTAACGAGTTCTTTATCTTTGTGTTTTTCTGTTTCCGTTGTAACAGCTATCTCGGTTGGCATCGCAGTAAGTGAATAGTACGTCTTATAGCCTGTACCCGCTGGCACCAGATGTCCAAGAATAACGTTTTCCTTTAATCCAACCAATCCATCGGTCTTTCCTTCAAGTGCTGCTCTGGTCAAAACTTTAGTAGTTTCCTGGAATGAAGCTGCGGATATAAAGCTGTCCGCTTGTATGGATGCCTTAGTTATCCCTAGCAACATGGGTTTTGCCGTTGCAGGCTTACCACCTTTTCCAATGATTTTTTTGTTTTCTTCTTTAAATCTAAATTTGTCGACAACTTGCCCAGGTAAAAAAGACGTGTCACCAACCTCGTCCGCCTTAACCTTTCTCAGCATTTGAGCAATAATTATTTCAATATGCTTGTCGTCTATTGGTACATTCTGAGATCGATAAACGTTTTGAACCTCTTTCAACATGTACGTTTGAAGTTCCTCTTCACCGCTTATTCGTAAAATATCTTGTAATATGAGAGGCCCTTCTACCAGTGGGCTACCGGCCTTAATGCGATCTCCGCGATGTACCCTCAGATGCTTACCTCGAGGCACAAGGTGCTCTATTTCCATACCTGTTTCACTCTTTACCAATATCGTGCGTTTTCCACGACGTTTTTCGCCTACCTCTACAATACCATCGATTTCGCTTATTACTGCTGGGTCTTTAGGTTTTCTTGCCTCAACTATCTCAGATACCCTTGGCAAACCTCCTGTGATGTCTTCAGTTCTGGAAATTTCTCGCGGTGTTTTGGCAAGTAGCGTACCAGCTGTAACTTTGTCACCTTCATCAACTTCGATATGTGCTTTTTCTGGAATTGGGTATAGACCTAAAATTTTACCCGTCTGGTCTTCAATGATGACTTGTGGGTGTAAGTCCCCTTTATGTTCCATAATTACTTTTCGTTTAACTCCCGTCGAGGCCTCGTACTCCTGCCTCATAGTCTTTCCAATTACAATATCTTCAAAACGTATTTTACCGGCCATTTCAGTCAGTATCGGAATCATATGAGGATCCCACCTGGTCAATATCTGATGTCCAACAACACTATCGTTCTCTTTTACCAATACTTCCGCCCCAAGAACTACCGTATGTTTATCAATTTGCCTTCCTTTTGAATCAATAAGCAGGATTTCACCGTTTGCATTAATAGCGACATATTTTCCTTGCGGATTTTTTACCACAATCAAATTATTATATTTTACAATCCCAGCTCGTTTCGCTTTTGCTTCGGACTCCTCTACAGAACGTGTAGCAGTACCTCCGATATGGAACGTCTTCATGGTAAGCTGTGTACCAGGTTCACCAATCGATTGAGCCGCAATAATTCCAACGGCCATACCCTCTTCAACCAATTTTCCTCTCGACAAATCCATTCCATAACATTTTACACAAAGCCCTAAAGATAATTCACAAGTCAAAGCGGAACGGACTTTGATTTTCTCATATCCTAAAGCCTCTATCCTCTTTGCTTTTTCTTCAGTAATTAATTCATTTTCCTTTACAATTACTTCGTCTTTTACCAAATCAACAATATTATTTCTCGCAATGCGCCCAGTTATTGCCTTGCTTAAAGGTACCTCAACCTTTTCTCCACGGTAAACAACACTCTTGGTAATACCATTTGTAGTGCCACAATCTTGTGCTGTTATCACTACGTTTTGAGCAACATCCGCTAATTTACGCGTTAAATAGCCAGAATCTGCAGTCTTTAACGCAGTATCCGCCAATCCTTTTCTAGCGCCATGAGTGGAACTAAAATATTCAAGTACACCAAGGCCCTCTCTAAAATTGGCCTTTATAGGGGTTTCAATAATCTTTCCGGAAGGTTTTGCCATTAAACCACGCATACCTGCAAGCTGCCTCAACTGTTGCGAACTACCCCTCGCACCAGATGCAGACATTAAGTAGACGGGATTTAAATAGGCTTTTCCGTCTCTTATATCGTTTTTAAGCTCACTCAACATCTCCTCGGCAACCCGTTCACCGGCAGAGGTCCACATATCTATAATTTGATTATATCTTTCACCTTCCGTGATAATTCCCTTGCGGTATAATTTTTGTATTTTTTCAATCTCTTCCTGAGTTTTATCGATAATTTCCTGCTTCTTTGCCGGCATCTTTATATCTGTTATTGCAAATGAGAGCCCCGCTGTTGTACATGCCTTAAAGCCGGTTTCTTTAATATCATCCAACAAAACAATAGTCTTTTCCCTGCCCAAAATTTTATAACAATCTTGAATTATTTTACTAATACCCTTCAAATCCAATGTGTAATTATAAAAGGGCATCCCTTCCGGCAGTACGCTATTAAAAATAACACGCCCAACCGTAGTTTTGCATAAACCATTTTTAGGTTCTTCGGCACCCACTTTATCCTTAATAATCTTTGTTTGCTTCAGCCTTATCTCAATCTTTGTATGCAAACGAACTTTTTTTACAGATAACGCATATACCACCTCGTCAGTGCCACTAAACCTTTGAAGCCTTTCCTCTGACTCGTCTTGTAAAGTCAAGGTAAGATAAGAACACCCTAATACAATGTCCTGGGTTGGCGTTATGATCGGCTCGCCTGAAGCTGGGGAAAAAATATTATTCGTAGATAACATTAAAGTAATGGCTTCTGTCTGTGCCTCGATAGAAAGAGGAAGGTGAACAGCCATCTGATCTCCGTCAAAATCAGCATTAAAACCACGGCAAACCAATGGATGCAATTTAATGGCATTACCCTCTACGAGTATAGGCTCAAACGCTTGAATACCCATTCTATGTAATGTTGGTGCTCTGTTGAGCAGCACGGGATGCCGCTTAACTACTTCATCAAGGATATCCCAAACTTCCTTGTCCTTGCGCCCTAACATTTTCTTTGCACTCTTAATCGTATCCGCAAGCCCTAGTTCTTTTAGTCTCCTTATAATAAATGGCTGAAATAACTCCAATGCTATTTTCTTTGGTAAACCGCATTGGTGTAATTTCAACTCAGGACCTACCACAATCACTGAACGAGCCGAATAGTCTACTCTTTTACCTAACAAGTTTTCTCTGAAACGCCCCTGCTTGCCTTTTATCATATCAGTTAATGATTTTAAAGGCCTGTTATTACTGCCCAACACAGGACGTTTTCCCCTTGTGTTATCAAACAAGGCATCGACTGCCTGTTGCAACATCCTTTTTTCGTTTCTTATAATTACTTCAGGCGCATTCAGATCAATTAACTTTTTTAATCGATTATTTCTATTAATAATCCTCCTGTAAAGATCATTGAGATCAGAAGTTGCAAAATTTCCACTTTCTAAAAGAACCAATGGTCTTAAATCTGGCGGAATAACAGGGACAACACTGAGAACCATCCACTCTGTCTTATTTCCAGAGTCTCTAAATGCCTCTACAATTTCAAGTCTTTTAATTATTTCTTTCGCACGTTGTTTGGATTTCGTTTGATTCAGCTCCTCCCGAAGTTCTTCTGACAACGTTACCAAATCAAGCTTTTGCAGTAGTGTTCGTATTGACTCAGCACCCATTCCTGCACTGAAGGACTGTTCACCATACTTCTCCTTGTTCGCTTTATATTCCTCTTCACTAAGCATTTGATACTCTTTAAGAGGAGTACCCCCAGTATCAATTACCACATAGTCTTGAAAATAAATAATCCTTTCCAAAGAGGTGGTCTTCATCCCCAGAAGCGTACCTAATCGGGATGGCATTGCCTTGAAGAACCAAATATGGACAATAGGTGCTGCCAAATTAATATGCCCCATCCGTTTTCTTCTCACACGCGAATGGGTAATCTTTACACCACATCGATCACAGATAATCCCTTTATGTTTTATTCCTTTATATTTGCCACAAAAACACTCCCAATTGCGTTCTGGTCCAAATATGCGTTCACAGAACAAACCATCTTTTTCTGCCCTGTACGTTCGATAATTAATCGTTTCCGGTTTTTTTATTTCGCCATACGACCAGCTCCTGATCTCTTCAGGCGATGCGAGAGATATTTTCACAGAACTATATTCATTAATTTTATCGTACACAATATCTGTCATTTTAGAATTCTTCCTATTACTCTTTTAAAACTTCCATCTTTGTCTTCTCTAATTTCAAGCTCAAACCCAAGCCAGCTATTTCGTTAGAAAGCACTTCAAACGATGCAGGGGTACCTGCCTCTAATGTATTCTCACCCTTTACCATCGACTCATATATCTTTGTCCTTCCCTCAACATCATCACTCTTCACGGTAAGTAATTCCTGCAGATTGTGAGCAGCACCATATGCTTCAAGTGCCCATACTTCCATTTCACCGAACCGCTGACCGCCAAATCTTGCCTTTCCACCCAGCGGTTGCTGCGTAATCAACGAGTATGGACCTGTCGCCCTTGCGTGTACTTTCTCGTCTACGAGATGATGCAGCTTGAGCATATACATATAGCCAACGGTAACCTTTTGATCTAAAGGCTCTCCCGTACGTCCATCGTACAAAACAGATTTACCATCTTCTGATAAACCAGCCTCTTTCAGGGTTGCCAGAATTTCCTCTTCTGTTGCGCCCTCAAAAATCGGCGTTACAGTTCGGAACCCTAATTTTTTAGCCGCCCATCCCAGATGCGTCTCTAGAATCTGTCCTACGTTCATTCTTGAAGGCACACCTAATGGGTTCAACAACATTTCCACTCGTGTTCCATCTGCTAAAAATGGCATGTCCTCTTCAGGGAGAATCTTAGAAATAACACCTTTATTCCCATGCCTGCCTGCCATCTTGTCACCCACCGACAGCCTTCTCTTTGTGGCGATCGATACTTTTGCTAGTTCCAATACTCCTGTTGGTAATTCATCTCCGCGTTTTAAATGATTAATCTTCCTATCTCTATCGTCTTTCAATAACTCAATTTTTTCACAATATTCACTGCTTACTTCTATGGCCTTTTCCTTTTTCTTTTTATTGCTAAACTCTATATTTTCGATGTCGAAACGTTCTTCTAACATGAGAATTGCTTTCGCCGACATACCACGTTCAATAGCATACGTCTGTCCGGTCTGTATATCTACCAAATGTCCTTTTATTTCTTCATCAATTGCTTTTAACATTTTGACAAATTCTTTTGAGATTTGTTCATCGTATTTCGTTTCAATATCATTTATTTCTTGCAATATCTTTTGTCTTTTATCATCAGAGAGATAAGACTTTCTTGAAAATACCTGGGTATTTATAATTATACCCTCCATACCAGATGACACTTCCAGCGATTCATTTTTTACATCTTCGCCTGCACGACCAAAAATAGCGTGCAACAATTTTTCTTCAGGAGACAACTCACTCCTGCTTTTTGGTGCGATCTTGCCTACCAGGATATCTCCTGGTTTTACCTTTGTTCCTGTCCGTATTACGCCATTTTCATCAAGATTTCTTAATGCCTTCTCTGAAACATTAGGAATGTCACGCGTAAATTCTTCTCTTCCCAACTTTGTTTCTCTAATTTCAACTTCAAACTCATCCCTGTGTATGGAAGTAAATCGGTCATCTTTTAACAACGCTTCGCTGATAACCATTGCATCCTCAAAGTTGTACCCATCCCACGTCATGAAGGCGACCAACACATTTTTACCAAGACTCAATTCTCCATTACATGTCGCAGCGCCATCCGCAATAATCTCTCTCTTTTTTACCTTCTGTCCTTCAATAACTATTGGTTTCTGATTCAAACAGGTACCTTCATTGAGTCCTACAAATTTTCTCAGCTCATAGACATCCCTATCGTTTATTACAATTTCACAAGCCGTTACCTTTGTTACTGTCCCTGCGTTCACAGCCTGCACCGTCATGCTTGAATTTTGAGCAACAACCCTCTCCATTCCAGTGGCCACTATAGGAGGCTCTGTTCTTAACAACGGGACTGCCTGCCTTTGCATATTAGAACCCATAAGCGCCCTATTTGCATCGCTATGTTCAAGGAAAGGAATTAGACTAGCAGATACCCCTACCAGTTGCCTTGGAGACACATCCATATAATTTACATCTTTTAAACTTTGTAGTTGAAAATCTCCATTATATCTACATAATACATTCTCTTTTTCTAATTTTTCCTTGCCATTAATTAGCACGTCTGCAGGAGCTATCAGCTTGTTTTCTTCTTCATCTGCGCGAAGATAGGTAATTTTTTCAGTAATCTTTCCTTTATCAATTATTCGATATGGAGTAATCAAAAACCCATATTCATCAGTTGAGGCGTATATACTCAATGATGAAATCAAACCTATATTTGTACCTTCAGGTGTCTCAATTGGACAAACTCTGCCGTAGTGTGACACGTGAACATCTCGTACCTCAAACCCTGCCCGTTTTCTATTCAACCCTCCCGGCCCCAAAGCACTCAATCTTCTTTCGTGCGTTAATTGCGCCAATGGGTTGGTTTGATCTAACACCTGAGATAGTTCACTTCGGCTAAAGAAATATTCTATCGCTGAAAAAATGGTTTTTGAGTTTACAAGGGAACGTGGCGTTAACTGTTCAGAATCTTTTACGCTTAGCCGCTCCTGCACGGTTCTTCTCAATTTCAGAAATCCCTTGCGCAATTCTTCTCCCGCCAGCTCATCGATCGTTCGAAGCCTTCGATTGCCTAAATTATCAATATCATCAATAGATACACCAGATTCACCCTTGCGTAATTTCATAATGTACCGTATAGCTTCTACATAATCTTCTTTTTGTAATGTCATCACGGCTTCATTAATATTGTGCCCTAATTTTCTATTTAATCTAAATCTTCCGACAGACCCCAGACGATATCTCTTCGCATCAAAAAACTTGTCATAAAATAGCTGTTTTGCCTTCTCTAATTGTTGGGGGTTTCCAGGGCGAAACCTTACGTAAAATTTTAATAATGCGTCTTCATGAGATTTTGTAAAATCAGATTCCAACGAGTTCAATATCAGCGGATCATCTAATTTCTTGATTAC
>JAUSDH010000130.1 GCA_030650655.1 Candidatus Brocadiaceae bacterium | reverse complement strand
ACTTCCACCCGGTAAGGCATAGGCGACAAATATTTCATCTGCCATTTCTGCCATGAAACGGTTCCTCTGGTTGGCTGTTTCTCTGGTAACTCGTTTAACTTTTTCACTAAATGGAGTAATGAGCAATAGTCTGTTTTTATCCAGGGCATCCTTTAATTCGGGTTCGAGTCTCTTTTTAAGACCTCTTGCCAGTGCAAGTATGATGAGCTGTGTGCCTTTGAGCAAGTAGTGTAGCACATCTATTTCTATTTTGGAATGAAATCCTGATATGACACAAACACCTTTTTCTCTTTGTTCAATTGCCCAGTCATACGATTTGAGGATTATATCTGCAGGACATTTGCGGGAACACAAAAAAGCGATTTTGTAATTTTCAAGTAATTGTTTATTTCCTACATAATTCAGATTTTGTAGCATGAAAAGCTCGATGCTAAATATCTATTTGACACATTCCACAAAACTACTCTTTAGAATAACAGGGTCGTTTGTGATTAATGGCAGATTAAGGTATCGGGCTGTCCCGGCAATTAACTTATCGTGGAGTTCTGGTATATCTGTTATTTCAAAAGCTGATTTGATTATATTTATGGATAATTTTTCTTCCACATAGTTTATAGAATTATTAATAATTTTTTCAACATCCACGATAGAGATAGGGATTTTCTTTTTTTCATGCAGATAACCGATTTCGAACATTACTACAGATGGGATAATAATTATATTCTCACCCTCGTCAGTCTTTCTGAGTATTAAATCAATATTTTCGTTTATAACCTTCACTCCGTTTAGAAACTTAATAAGCGCCTGAGTATCAATAACATATTTGTTCATGCCTAATCACCGGTTTCATCCAATATATGTCTTTGAGAATCCAGACTAAGTTTCTTCAATTCTTCTTCCACCTCTTTATAATTGGTGTCGTAATTTTTAAAGATACCGCCAATTTTGGCTATTTTCTTCCTTTTGTCAGGAAATATTACAAGAACTTCTGATGTCTCCTGCGTTTCGGGCTTTTCAATCAATTCAATCATCCCGTTATGATATATACCTTTTATTGCATTCATGGTTAATACCTCCAATTTTCAAATTATTATCATTACCACTCTATCTACATTTTTATTCATTATTTTAACAATCTCAATCCTCTGTGTCCAATTCTCTACCCATACGATATTTAATGTCGTAGTTAATGATGAAATCTAATTCCTTATCGGTGAAACCTAATGCTGGGCTAATACCTTGTCTGTTTCGTCTATGATGGGCTTAGATTTTTTAAAATAAAACTCATCATATTCAACCTTTCCAGAGGTTTTATAGTTATAAATTCGCCTTACTGATTTAGATAACAAATCATTTTTAAGTTTTTCTGATTTTTCAGACAATTTATTAATCAATGAACTATCATTGTGTGTACCGCCTTTTCCCACGGGAACAGGGCTGCCATGACGATTGAGTGAACCAAGGATGATTCAATCCATGGTACCGTAATCAATATTAAGCTTTTTTCATACCTTTTTTATCGACTTCCTTAAGTTTGAGATTAAGTATTTCCCGCTTCTTTTTTATTGTTGCCGGTTGAACAAAATAATAATTAAAGAGGGCTTCTAATACATCGAGGTTCCAGTCTGCCTCGCCTGGTTCAACGTCCACAACCTCACCAGTCCTTTCGCTCTTGATTGGATGGGCTGTATAATTGCCGATCTTTCGGACGGCATCGATAGCCTCCACTATGTAGGGTGGTAAACTTCCATTATCTATCATTTCCTGGATTTCGTTGGTGAGATTGCTTTGCTTAACTTGTGCCTTCTCTCGCAACAGATGCTGCAGGCAGCGACGACTTAATGCTGCGCTTGCCTTTGGACTATCAGAAAGAACGATACATGCCTCTCTGTAAATCTCGGTGAATTCTTCAGGCACTTCCTTTGGGAGTGGCACACGGCTTGTGGTTCTCGGATAAATCAAGCGCTCGCCTTTGACAGACTCCAGCATGGATCGGCCTCCAATACTCCCAATTTTGCCGTTCACCAAAACAAGCACCACTCGCTCACAGGATGGACACTTCCTGCTAACAACACCCCAGTTACCGTCTGCGTCGTTACCAACGGGTATTACCTCGTAGAAATCGTGAAATGATTCCAGGCAGTGCGGACATTTCATGTTTATGTATTCCTTATTAAAGTATTGACACGAAAATACCCCTCACTCAGACCTTCTCTCACATGGGGCGAGGGGACATTCCCTCCCTTGATGGGCAATGTCGTTGAATTAAGATAATGTATCGCCTTTTCAGGGCTGAAAATATTATTAAATCCTTATCCCAGGGCTGTCGCCCTGGGATATACTCTGTCAGCCCTTCGGGCTTTGCCTTGAAGAGAAAAACGCACTCCCTTAATTCAATAATATTGCTCTTTATGGGAGGGATTAAGGGAGGGTATTAGATTTTATACTCTTTTGTGATTGCTTTGGCTGTTAATCGTCCCCATCGTAAACTTTTTTAATTAAGTATAAAGGAATATAAAAGTGTATTAAAGTAAAAAATAATCAAATTGAAACCCTTAAAAATACTGATAAAATAGGAAAGATTGTAATAGTTCACCGCAAAGGGCGATGAGAATGAAGAGTTACAACACCCTAAATCCCCCTTAGCAAAGGGGGTTGTTGTGCGCTCTCAGCGTTCTTGTGAGCAGAGCTGTTACAAAAAATTTATATATGCAAAACACACCTGGCTTAAAGGCAATTTGAATATGACGATAGCATTCAATAAAGATATCTGTCATGACCTTTCTAATGCCGCCGAAAAGGAATGGTTGGAGACCAACGGGATCGGTGGTTATGCCTCCTCTACGATAATCGGAGCAAATACAAGACGCTATCACGGACTGCTTATGGCCGCGACAAGGCCGCCACTTGGGCGAACTCTATTGCTCTCCAAACTGGAAGAATTTCTGTGTATTGACGGAGAGGAGTTCCCTCTGTCTACAAATATCTATCCGAATGCAATCTATCCCGAAGGACACAAAAATCTTAGCCAATTTTGTTTAAACCCATTTCCCACCTTCGAATATTCTGTTAACGGGATAGACATAAAAAAAATAGTGTTTATGGTTCATGGCGAAAATACTACGGTCATATTGTATCAGGTAAATTGTAGGGGCGAACGGGCGTTCGCTCTTACGTTGAAGGTAAGGGTCATGATTGCATTTCGTGACTATCACGGGCTTACCCATGAAAACCAAGCATGTAAGGCTGATTATAAAATTCTTACTAACGGAGGAGTGCGTTTACAACCCTACGAAAAATATTTGCCTATGTATCTTTTCCATAATGCACAGACAATGGACAATGCCTCATTCTGGTATAAGAATATGGAATACCCAAGGGAGAATGAACGTGGCTTGGAATCACACGAAGACCACTTCAGTCCTTTTGCCCTGCACTTCGACTTGAATAAAGGGATAAATTGCCATGTCGTTGCCTCTACAAATGAATACAACAAATTAGATGTATATGACTTACTGGAGAAGGAGACTGAACGTAGGGAGTATATATGCAGCAACCAAATTATCCGTCCTTTAATCCCCTTAAATCTCCCTTTATTAAAGGGGGATTCCATGCTAGTTCAGGCTTGCAGCCTGAACCAAAACGTTTTGGTTCAATCTACAAGATTGAACCAGCAAAAACGCGATTCCGGCTTACAACCTCAGTTCTCGGCTCTCGAACCTCCGCAAGGAGAAGTAAAAAATATTACCAAATTGTGTAAATCTTTGTTGACTGTTGCTAACAGTTTTATTGTAAAGAGAGAAAATGATAAAAAAAGCATTATTGCAGGGTATCACTGGTTTGGGGACTGGGGACGCGATACCATGATTTCATTACCAGGACTTTCCCTCGTCCAGGGCAGATTTGAAGACGCACGGGAGATATTACTTTCCTATGCCCAGTATGTAAGCAAAGGAATGATACCCAACCGATTCCCTGATTATGGAGAAACGCCTGAATATAATACCGTTGATGCATCGCTGTGGTATATCCAGTCAGTGTACCAATATCTCCGCTTTGCAAAGGATTTCAAGACTATTCGTAAGGATTTATATGGTGTATTAAAAGATATTATTGAGCATTATCAGAAGGGGACGCGATTTAACATCCATATGGATTCGGATGGGTTAATTTATGCTGGCATCGCGGGCGTGCAGTTGACGTGGATGGATGCGAAGGTGGGCGACTGGGTGGTAACGCCACGCATAGGAAAGGCTGTGGAAATTAATGCGTTATGGTATAATGCCTTAAAAATCATGTCATTTCTCGCACGCGAAATGGATTTAAGCAATGAGAGCAAAGACTATACTATTTTAGCAGAGAACGTAAGGAAGTCATTTAATGACGCCTTTTGGTTTGATGAAGGCCGGTATCTCTATGACTTTATTAACGGTGAAACAAAGAATACGGCTATTCGCCCCAATCAAGTGTTTGCCGTGAGTCTGCCTTATACGATGCTGTCAAAAAAGAGGCAAAGGAACGTGGTTGAGATAGTGAAAGAACATCTATTGACGCCATACGGCTTGCGAAGTCTTTCACCAAAGGACAGAGACTATATTGGTTCTTATCGCGGGAATGTTTACGAAAGAGATAAGGCATATCATCAGGGTACGGTGTGGGCGTGGTTGATAGGACCGTATATTTCTGCCTATGCAAAGGCTTATGCTGGTAATAAGGATACCCTAAAATATATTAAAGGACTTTTTGTACCGTTTTATGAACACCTGTTTGATGCCGGATTGGGGACAGTTTCTGAGATATTTGATGGAGACCCTCCCCATACGCCACGCGGGTGCATCTCACAGGCTTGGAGTGTGGCAGAGATACTGCGAGCCTATTTTGAGCATGTATATGGGTTTGAAAATGAGTAAATGAGTAACAGTTAACCCCCTCCCCTAACCCCTCCCACCAGGGGCGGGGAATACTCATTGTTCCCTTGTATTCCTCTCCCTTGATCGGGGAGGATTAGGTGGGGGTGAACTGTTATGAAAATGATTGACAAGCTTGCGGGAGCCACATGCTGTTGACATATTGCTTCTAAGATATTCCTCATTGAGAGATGTAATGTTGGTCGAAGAGTCGTAGATGACATGGAGGTAAATATGCGGATTGCTATTGGTGCAGATCATGCGGGATTCGAATTGAAAGGGTATCTGGCCACTTTTCTTCGAGAGATGGGATTTCAGGTCGTGGATGTGGGTACATTTAGTACGGAGACTGTAGATTACCCGGATTTTGCTGAAGCAGTGGGGCTGGCTCTCCTAAAGAATCAGGCAGACCGTGGAATTCTAATTTGTTGTAGTGGTGTCGGCGCTTCTGTAGCAGCAACCAAGTTACCCGGTATACGTGCGGGGCTTTGTCACGATACATACTCGGCTCACCAGGGGGTAGAACATGATGATATGAATATCCTGGTGTTGGGGGCGTGTGTGGTTGGGCTTGAACTGGCCAAAGAACTTGTTCGGGCATTCGTGGAGGCTAAATTTGACGGTGCAGAGCGCCACAGGAGAAGGTTGGAAAAGATCCGCATATTGGAGATGCGTTATGGCCGTCAGACAACAAGTATGAAAGATATACAGAAATGAATTTACCGAATGAATAGTAAACATTCGGTAAAGTCGTTATGCACTGCCCATTCCCCACTTCCGTGAGGACAAGTTTGTCATTCCCGAATGCTTTTATCGGGAATCCACCGCCCATCAGCACACGCCTGGATTCCCGCTAAAAAC
>JAUSDH010000237.1 GCA_030650655.1 Candidatus Brocadiaceae bacterium | reverse complement strand
TGTATCTGCCCATCTTCTTCCTTGCCAGTAATTCAAAGGACGCCTCGGCTGATTCAAACTGATACCCTTCGTTTTCCAGGTTTTGAACCTCTTCAAGAATTGACTTCATGAGATTACTATCATGGGTTAGGTTGAATTTTTCTATCTTTGCCAGAATCGTAGAACTGCCCGACAGCTCAGATATTAATATCTTCCTTTCGTTTCCCACTGATTCAGGCGGAATATGCTCATACGTCTCCCTTTTTTTCTGAACAGCATTGACGTGCAATCCACCCTTATGGGCGAAGGCACTGGTTCCGACGAAGGGCTGATTAGGACGTAAAAGGAGATTGGCTACCTCGTAAACGTACCGGGATACCTCAGTCAATTTCTTAAGACCCCCGTCCCCCAAACAATGATACCCCTTCTTCAAAACTAAATTAGGAATAATGGAGCACAAGTCTGCATTCCCGCAGCGTTCACCAAAGCCATTAATCGTCCCCTGCACCTGTCTCACGCCGCTGTCAATAGCGACAAGTGTATTTGCCACTGCAAGGTCGCCGTCGTTATGGACGTGGATACTTAATAATGTGTCCCTTATTTTTTCCCTGACATCTTTGACAATCTCGGCAATTTCTGCAGGTAAACTGCCTCCATTCGTATCGCATAATACAATGGCATCGGCGCCTGATGCCTGGGCTGCATTGAGCACTTTTAAGGCATATTCCCGATTTTTTTTATATCCATCAAAAAAATGCTCGGCATCAAAAAAGACCTCCCGATTTTTTGCCTTAAGATACGCAGTAGTATCAGAAACCATTTTCAGATTTTCATCCAGTGAGACATTCAAGACGTCCGTCACCTGAAAATCCCAGCTTTTTCCGACGATGGTCACAATAGGCGTATCCGCTGATAACAGCGCATTCACATTTTTATCGTCCTCAACACGCTTATCCGCCCTCCGTGTGCTTCCAAAAGCAGCAATTTTAGCGTGTCGCAGTTTCAAGGATTTTACTTCCTGAAAGTATGACTCATCTTTGGGATTGGCAATTGGATAGCCGCCTTCAATGTAGTCCACCCCAAGATCGTCTAACTTTAAGGTAATGGCAAGTTTGTCCTGCAACGAAAAGGAAATGCCCTCTCCCTGGCTACCGTCCCGTAATGTCGTATCGTAAATAAATATTCTGTTCATGCTAAGAAATTCCAAAGTGTCAGTTCCTCCCCCTTTATCCCCCTCAATGAGGGGGACAGGGGGAGGAGGGGAGGCTCAGGTGGGGGTGAAAGATAATGATTAATCACCCTCCCTTTGTCCCTCCCATCAAGGGAGGGATTATTTCAAATTAAGCAGTCGCCTAAGGCAACCTAATTTATCACGTTACGCTGATGTTATCAACGGTGTAATATGTTGTCAAGCTTAAAAGAAGCACGACACAGGCAATAAGAAATACGTGTCGAGTGTCAAGTCAGTCTTTTTAAGTCCCCCTTAACAAAGGGGGATTTAGGGGGTTGTGCTTTTTCCAGGGTCATTTTACAACCCCCCTTTGCCCCCTTTTCTAAGGGGGATTATTGCATCGCATATGTCATGTGATCCACATAAATAAAATGAAAATCCTATACCATCAAATTATTAATAGGTAGGATGGGCGAAGCGAACCCATCACCACCATTTTTGTTGGGTGCGCTTCGCTTCACCCAATTTGAAAAAAATGCCCTAAAAACCGCATGAATCAAAATGACCAGAAAAGATTGTTTTATTAATTGACCAGACAATGATTGTTCCTTTATAATAATCTTGTAATATTTAGTATTACTATAACATTCAGCATATTAAAATCATTTTTAATTTATTGCAATCGGAGGAAAACATGTCGCATCCACATCATCCACACGGACAACATACAGGCGGCCATCCAACATCTCACGGACATGCCGGTCATCCTGCATCACAAGGACACGGCGATCATCCTGAAACCATAAAAGAGACCTATTCACGCATCAAAGACGATACTTCCGGTAAACCTGCCATAGAATATATGAAAAACATGAAGAACCAGTTGCGTCTGGTCTTCTGGGAGACTACTGTTGGGTGTAACCTGGAATGTGTTCATTGCCGCCGGTTAGATGTAAGCACTACCCTTGCCAAAGACGATATGACTACCAAAGAGGCATTTGCCTTAGTAGATGCCATTGTAGAAGTTGGCAGACCCATTTTGGTACTCAGTGGCGGCGAACCCCTTTTCAGGCCAGACATCTTTGATATTGCAAAATATGCGGTAAGCAAAGGATTGAGTGTTGCACTGGCGACAAATGGAACATTGGTTGATGATGATACTGCCAGAAATATTGTTGATGCCGGTATTGTCAGGGTGTCGATCAGCTTCGACGGCGCCGATGCCAAGACACATGACGAATTCCGGAAGATACCCGGTTCGTTTGAGCGGTCAATCGCCGGATTCAAACGTCTCAAAGACCTGGGCATGAGCATGCAAATCAATTGTACCATTGCAAAACACAACGTTGAACAGATCGACGATCTTTATAATATGGCCTTAAAAATGGGCGCTGATGCGATACATATCTTTATGCTGGTGCCCGTAGGATGCGGCGTCCAGATTGCCGCTGACCAGATGCTTCACCCAAAGAAATATGAAGAGGTACTCAATCATTTCTATGATCTTTCCAAAGAGGCAAAGATTCAAACCAAAGCTACCTGCGCCCCCCATTATTTCCGTATCATGAGAGAACGCGCTAAAGAGGAAGGGATTACCATCTCTCCCAAAACACACGGCATGGCAGCTATGACGAAGGGATGCCTGGCCGGTACGGGTGTGTGCTTCGTTTCACACAAGGGAGAGGTGTTCCCTTGCGGTTACTTGCCCGTCGAGGCAGGACACGTGAAGAAACAAAAATTCGTAGATATCTGGAACGACTCCCCAGTCTTTCAAAAATTGCGTGATCCCGAGTTGCTGGAAGGCAAATGCGGGGCATGCGAGTACAAGAAGGTCTGCGAGGGTTGCAGGGCGCGTGCTTTCTACGACACGGGCAACTATCTTGCCGAAGAACCTTATTGCATCTACCAACCGAAAATGGCTAGGGCAGACAAAGAGTAGCGAATTGGAACCACAGACTTCGTCGTGAGCGCTCAGTCGAACGATTTC
>JAUSDH010000127.1 GCA_030650655.1 Candidatus Brocadiaceae bacterium | reverse complement strand
TCAATTCCAACCACGCAATCTAGTTGGTGACGACCGATCCTTTAACGTCCTCGATGCCGCCGATATCTGCTTTGGTACATGTACATCCTCAACAGTGTATAAATCAAGATTGCGCAATATTATCAATAATGAAACCCTTTTCCAAAGCGCCAGAGGGAGTCTTACAGCGTATTCTTTCGATAGTATCATTACAAATAACGGTACAATCAGTTCCCTCCAAATGGGGAACAATTACTACCGCCTAAATATTAACACCGCATCCGCGACGAACACAGCAGCGCAGCTAAAACATTGTGTGTATGGTACTAATACATTAACGGCAGACCAAATCGCAGCCCACATCATAGATTATAGAGATACAGACGATAATATCACTGTTTATAATGGCAAGTACGGTTTAGAAGTGCATCCTTTCATTAATGAATTATTTTACGCTACGGCAACAGCATATCACAGAATAGAACTTATAAATCCATTTAATCGCAGCATCTCCATTGGAAGTTGGAAACTCGATGTGAATAGAGGAGGGACGCACACCACTTATACCTTAGGTACGGCAACGATAAGCGCGGCACCTTCTGCTGCAAATCCTGTATACTTTGTATTAGGAGATAATCCAGCAGTAGCTACCCTTACAACAAACCTTGTTGTAAATAATCTCAATATTTACGACTCTGATGACAATGAAATACCAATAGAAGTTACTGTTACTCTAAAAGAGCCTTCGTATAACGTTATTGTTGACGAGGCATATCCAAGCGCTTACATTAACACAGTCAGTATTCTCGGTCTTATTGATGCCTTAATAGCAAAAGTAAATGCATGCGGAGCTCCGCCGGGCAATGCACTTATTGAGAAGTTGGAGCAAGCAAGAGCTTACTTAGCACTGTCGTCTCCTGATTGTGAAAACGCCGAAGACAAGCTGGAGTTGTTTATAACTCAGGTTGAAGCTTTAGAGGGACATACCAGCCCCCCATGGAAGGCGTGTATTAGCATCAATGCGGATGAATTTATCAGCCGTGCACAATATATTCTTGATGTCTGCGACAATTTACCCTCAGCGCGGGCGTCCATCGGTCAAAGAAAGATTCCTATTATTGAACGTTCAAGTAACTGGACAGGTTCATCTACAAATAACACCATAGGTACTACCAACATTAGTTTTAACAATATCAGGCAAGTGGTAATTGCAAACAAGGACATTATTTCGCTCGGTGAATTGGGTCATCTCTTGACTGTGGGCTATAATACCACATATTCTTACACTTTGGATGCGTCTTATGCCACGTCTACCAATTATGTTGATAATGCAAAGATGAATCTTTTCGGAGGTACGTTTACTACTATTCCAGATTATTTTACAGTTATCGATCCAAAAAACGATTCCATTGATGATGACGGAGATGGGGCTATAGGCACCGCCGATACTGGCACTCAAACTGGCGATATAGACGGCCCTGAAATTCAGGTGTCAGGGCGTATTAACATAAACACCGCATCAGCGGGTGTGCTGTCCGCCCTGCCTGGTACCAGTACAAACACTTCGTTAGGCACGTGGAGTGCATTGATCCAGTCCAGAACAGGATATTCCCTGCTAAACAACATCATAAATACACGCCCCTTTAGCACCGTTGGAGCGTTAACGAGTGCAACTGGAACTGCTAATTCAGGCATGAATTATTTCGGGACGGATAATGTTGACAATGACGGTGATGGGTTTGTAGATGAAAAAGACGAAAAAGACCTTATTTTCACTTCCATTGCAAATCTTATCACCACGCATTCCAATGTATTTGCAGTGTACGTTACCGCACGCATTGTCAACAGCGATGCATCTCAATCCTTTGCCGAAAAGAAACTCGTTGCAATTGTAGATCGTTCTGTTAGCCCTGTTAAGATACGGTATTTTCGATGGATGACTGAATGGTGATAAATAGCCGTTAGCAGTTAGCTATCAGTGTTCATCTCACGCTGGGGGCTGTCTAAAAAGTTCCAAAATCAATTTCTTCATACAACCTGTAGGGGCAATTCATGAATTGCCCCTACACGCTGGTTCAGGCTTGTAGCCTGAACCGAAACATTTTGGTTCAATCGAGGACGATTGAACCAGCAAGAGACACGGACAAACTTCGTTTGCCCGTGTTTAACTTAAATCCACATATCCCCGTTTACACGAGGACAAGTTTTATGATGGCACAAATTATTCCCCTCTTGGGAGGGGTTAGGGGGTGGGTCCCATAAGCGCTAAGTTGTTTTTGATATTTTTTACATGGAGTCCAATAACGAATATCGAACAAGGAATAATGAATGTCGAAGGATAAGAGAATATTTGATCTCGAAGAACGCTTAATAGATTTTGCCGTAAGAATTATTCGTACAGCGGAATCCTTGCCAAAAACAAGGGCGGGAAATCACATTGCCGGGCAACTTATTCGTTGCGGTACGTCACCAGCTCCCAATTATGGTGAAGCTCAAAGTGCAGAATCTCGTTCTGACTTTATACACAAGATGAAAGTCTGCCTTAAGGAGTTGCGTGAAACAAGGATATGGTTATTGATGATTGTAAAAGCCAATCTCATAAAGCCGACGTCAAAGCTTGAACCACTGATTCATGAGAATAATGAGCTTATTTCGATTTTTGTAACAAGCGTAAAAACCGAGAAACAAAAGGGAGATAACAAAACTTCATAATTCGAAATTCCTTGTTCGATATTCGTTATTCATTACACGGTTAAATTAATCCGTAATTTTAACTTAGCGCTTATGGGGCTTCACCCCCTGCTATATCCTAACGGCCTTTCAGGCCTGAAAATGGGTAAATAAAGCAAAATAATTTTTGAATTCAATTTTAAATTATAAGACATAAGAATGAGGGATCGTATGAATCAAAGATTTGAAACAAGGGCTATCCATGCCGGATGTGAGCCTGATTCCAGAACGGGTGCTATCATGACGCCCATATTTCAGACAAGCACGTATGTCCAGGAATCCCCCGGCAAACACAAGGGATACGACTACTCGCGAACACACAATCCAACCAGAACAGCCCTGGAAAAAAACATTGCCTCTCTTGAAGAAGGGAAGTATGGGCTTGCATTCTCATCCGGGATGTCCGCTATCACAACAATTACCCAAATGCTCAATGCAGGCGACCATATCATCTGCAGTGACGATGTCTACGGCGGGACGTTTCGCCTATTTGATAAAGTATTGAAGAAATTCAACCTTGAATTTGATTTTATAGATTTAACCAGTCTTCAATCGCTGGAAAGATATATAAAAAACACCACAAAGCTGGTATGGCTGGAAAGTCCTTCAAATCCGCTTCTGAAGCTTATCGATATTGAAGCAACTGCCAGAATTGCAAAAAAACGCGGCATAGTAACTGTCGTTGATAATACCTTTGCAACTCCTTTCTTTCAGAAACCGTTGAAACTCGGGGCAGACATCGTTATGCACAGCACCACCAAATATCTCAACGGCCATAGTGACGTTATCGGCGGCGCCCTGGTAATGAACGATCAGGAATTATATACCAAACTCCAGTTCCTTCAGAATGCGGCAGGCGGTGTACCGGGCCCTTTCGACTGCTTCCTGGTTCTTCGGGGGATTAAAACCCTTGCCATCAGAATGGAACGGCACGCAGAAAATGCATTGAAGATAGCGCAATTCCTGGAAAATCATCCAAAAGTAAGAAAGGTTATTTATCCGGGACTCAGCTCACATCCGCAGCACGAGCTTGCAAAGAGACAGATGGCCGGATTCGGAGGGATCGTAACGTTCTTTATCAAGGGAGGACTTGAGGCGGCACGGAAATTTCTTGAAAGTGTAAAGGTATTCTTCCTGGCAGAAAGTCTTGGCGGTGTGGAGTCGCTCATAGAACACCCGGCAATTATGACACATGCATCTCTCCCAAAAGAAGTGAGAGAGAAAATAGGCATATCCGATGAGCTTATAAGGGTCTCAGTTGGAATTGAAAATGTTGATGATTTAATAGATGATCTTAAAAATGCCTTAGCATAAATTTACATAAACCGTAAAGGAGGTATTTATGCCAGTAAAAAGGTTAAAAGAATTTTTGGATAGCCACAACATTAAGTACGTGACCATCAGCCACTCACGGGCATTCACAGCCCAGGAAACCGCAGCATCTGCTCATGTTCCGGTGAAAGAATTGGCAAAAACGGTCATGGTGAAAATCGATGGGAAAATGGCAATGGCTGTGCTTCCCGCTTCCTCTAAAGTGGATTTTGACCTTTTGAAGAAAGTGACGGGGTCGGGTAAGGTTGAAATTGCCAGTGAAAAGGAATTCAAAGATATGTTCCCAGAGTGCGAAATTGGCGCCATGCCGCCGTTTGGCAATCTCTATGGAATGGAAGTGTTTGCGGCACAAAGTCTGACCGAAGACAAAGAGATTGCTTTCAACGCAGGCTCTCACAGGGAACTGGTCAAAATGGAATACAAAGATTTTGAGAGGCTGGTAAAACCAAAGGTAACGAAATTTTCTGTTGAAATGAAATAGCTCAGCAAGGCATTGCCTCAGGACAATAACAGCCTTTGAACCACAGATTTCACAGCGTGGCCGAAGCCACAACCAAAATTAGTACACAGATTAAGCAGATTAAAAATCTTTGCTAAAGAAGCAAGGTTTTATAAATTTGTATACAGATTTCACAGATAAAATACACATAATTATGTAGAATACAAATTGGAATAGGTCAATTACTCTATGTCAAATGATAGCAAAACTATATTAGAAAAGGCCATTTCAGAAGAGATGAAGGCAAGCCGGTTTTATTCAAATTTAGCTCTCCAGATGGAAGATAGGGGTGCTCGTCTCAAATTTGAGGTCATGGCTGCCATTGAGCTGAGGCACTATGAATCTCTGCTGTCGTATTACCAGGAGAAATTTAACCAAACACCCACATTGCCGGAAACGGGAGAATGCAAGATAGTTCGGCCTGAGACGCCGCAAAAGACGGCATCTTTTGCGGATGCCATCAAGGTCATCCTGGATACAGAACTGAGGGCGCACGAATTTTACAAAAAGGCATTTGAGACCTCAACGGATGAGAATGACCGGAAGATTTTTAAAGCGCTTGCTGATATGGAACAAGCCCATTACGAGCACTTCAGGACGGAATATAATTACATGACAGAATCCATCATCCGTTTCGCCAGCGAAGATATTCCATGGATGATGGAGGTATACTAAAATCTTTTCCGCTGGTATATCTACAAATCTGAGTCAAGTTTTTAAAAATAATTATAGAAACCACAGATTCCACGGATTGCACAGATTAAAAAATCTGTGTAATCTGTGTTTAAGTATTTTTATTGATTGAGGCTTTGCTTCGCTAGCATATTATCTGAAAAACGTAAGGAAGGAAAATGAAATGAATGTGATATACGATCCAGAAATCGACACCCTTAACATTATATTCAGGAAAACAAAGGTTTCTGAAAGTGACGAATTACGGGAAGGTATAATCATAGATTATGGGCAGGATGGCAAGATCGTTTCCATGGAAATCCTTGATGCCTCAGAACAGGTTACCGAACCTCAGGGGATATTTTATGAATTGAAAGGCAAGAAAGAAGTTGTCATTAAGATAGGGGTAGGAAAGGCTTTCGCCTCTCCCCCCTCCGAACCGTACAGGCGGGTCTCCCGCATACGGCTCTCCAGTCAGTGGTTACCCCTTCGGGATTGATAGAACTGTTCTTGAAATGAGATCATAGTGATCATTCCAAGTCCAGTAAAAATGACTTGCAACATCATTCTTTTTTTTCCCTCACAAACTATCAACATGAATTCCGTCCATAAAAAAGGTTCTGCTTCATCCACCATCTCCAACTTGCTTAGGCATCTCTGCCACTCTTTGTTGGTCTTTCTTCCTTCTCTATAGTCTTCACTCATCCACCTTCCTGCCTCCCTTTGCTCCACATCCATTACGATGTCTCACTGCTCCTATGGAGGCTCTGACTCCTGATACAGTCACTCTCTCTATCAGGTATCCCTGATTCATGCACATTGCCTTCCTGCCA
>JAUSDH010000234.1 GCA_030650655.1 Candidatus Brocadiaceae bacterium | reverse complement strand
AGTATGAACATCGCCTTGAATAATGTTCTCGTTCCCCGGAGGAAGTTTTATTATGAATATGATTTTGGTACTACTACAGACCTTGCCTTAAAGGTTGTTTCTGAGTATGAAGGTTTTATAAAGGGAAAAGACATTCAACTTATGGCGAGAAATGAACCGCCCGCTATAATGTGCGATTCATGCGGGAAGATTGCCACGCAGGTATGTGCTGATTGTGTTTACAACGGGGAAGGTTGGTTGTGTGATGAGTGCGCTTCGAAACATGAGTGTGGTGAGGAAATGCTTTTGCCGGTAGTTAATTCACCAAGAGTTGGTATGTGTGGTTATAGTGGATAGAACGTTTGGTCTGCTCCTTCCTAACAAATTTAGTATTTAAGTGAAACTCTAAGGAAATCCAAGAGGAGGTAATAGCATTGCCGAAAGAGAAGAAGATTGAAAATAGTGGCACAGCGATAAAAATAGAAAAGAATCGTCTGGTTGTACCTAATGACCCAATCATTCCATTTATCAAGGGTGACGGTACTGGCCCGGATATATGGAATGCATCTGTTCGTGTATTTGATGCTGCGGTAAGTAAGGCTTATAAAAATAAAAAGCGTATTCATTGGAGGGAAATTTTTGCAGGTGAATGCGCCTTTAATGAGTATGGTGAATGGCTTCCCCAAAAGACCCTCGATGCCATTAAGAAATATAAAGTAGCCATCAAGGGGCCGCTTACAACGCCTGTCGGCGGCGGTATCAGAAGTCTTAACGTAACCCTCAGACAGGAGCTTGACTTGTATGCCTGCGTTCGGCCTGTGCATTATTTTGATGGTGTACCCAGCCCTGTAAAATCTCCAGAAAAATTGAATGTTGTTATTTTTCGGGAAAATACAGAGGATGTATATGCAGGGATAGAATATAAGAAAGGATCTCCAGAAGCAAAGAAACTCATCGCATTTCTTGAAAAGGAATTTGGGCAAAAGGTTAGAAAGGATTCGGGTATCGGCATTAAACCCATGAGTGTATTTGGCTCAAAAAGACTGGTAAGACGCGCCATCCAGTATGCCATTGATAAAGGGAAAAAGAGTGTGACCCTCATGCACAAAGGAAACATTATGAAATTTACGGAGGGCGCCTTCCGTGAGTGGGGCTATGAGGTGGCAAGAGAGGAGTTTCCTAAATTTACTGTTACAGAAGAGGATGTTCAGAAGAAATATGGCGGTGTTGCCCCAAAAGGGAAGATAATTGTAAAGGACAGGATTGCCGATGCCATGTTCCAGCAGGTGCTCCTGAGACCGGAGGAATATGACGTGATTGCCACGCCGAATCTCAACGGCGATTATATATCAGACGCCTGCGCCGCACAGGTAGGCGGTCTGGGTATGGCCCCAGGGGCCAATATTGGTGATAAGGCGGCCGTTTTTGAGGCCACCCACGGTACTGCCCCCAAATATGCGGGAAAAGATATGGTTAATCCGGGTTCAGTTATTTTATCAGGGGTAATGATGTTTGAGCATCTGGGCTGGGATGAGGCGGCAAGCACGATTGTGAATGCATTGGGAAAGACTATTCAAAAGAAGACAGTTACGTATGACCTTGAACGTCAGATGAAGGGCGCTAAATTAGTTAAATGTTCCGAGTTTGCCGATGAAATAATCAAGAATATGTAAAGGTAATTCTTCAGCCACAAACCTGAAATAAAGAAGGAGGGAACAAAATGTCGGTCAAAGAAATGATAAAGAAAGAGATTGATAAACTTCCGGAAAATCTTCTTCCAGAGGTCTTTGATTTCATACAGTTTTTAGAAAGCAAAAGGGAAAGAATTATGACTGCAAAAGCCTCTCAGGACTTATCCACTGCGTCATTCCAAAAAATATGGGACAACGAAGAGGACACAATGTATGACAATCTATAATAGAGGAGATGTCGTTCTTGTCCCTTTTCCATTCAGCAACCAAACTATCATGAAGAAACGTCCGGCGGTAATTATTAGTTCTGATGTTTATAACAATACCTCCTCTGACATTGTTATTATGGCAATTACGGGAAAAACAGGCAAGACTTTTACTATAGGAGAATGTTTAATAGAAGATTAGCAGTGCTGGTTTGTTAAAGCTTTCTTCTATCAAACCAGCCATATCAACTATTGAACAAAGATTGGTTTTGAGAATACTTGGCAAACTTTCTACTAAGGACTTGATTTCAATGGAAGAGGCACTAAGAGAATTTCTAGAATTGAAAGAAAGAAGTGTCAAAAAATGAAACAAAAATTACTGAACAGAATAGAAGCAAATCCAAAAATAATGTTTGGCAAACCGGTAATCAAAGGAACAAGGTTAACGGTAGAAATAATCTTAGAAAAACTTGCCTATGGTGAAACAGAGGATGAGATACTGAAAGAATATCCATTTCTAAAGAAAGAGGATATTAAAGCAGCGCTTCTATATGCCGCTAAGACGGTATCGCTTGAAGAGACTGTTCAAATATAACTTAAAATTAAAAGTAAATGTAGGTTGGGTTGAACGAAGTGAAACCCAACAGACACCTTAAATCAGGTGTGAGAGTAATGCAATATCGCAGATCACGGGCAAAGGGCGCAACCTTTTTCTTTACGGTGGTAACACACGATAGAAAAAAGGTATTATACAATGAAAAATCGGTTTAGAGATTAGAGGAGGGTGATCTGGGTGTATGGCAAAGACGTTTTTGGGAACATCAGATAAGGAACGAGGTTGATTTCGTGAGGCATGTTGAATATATTCATTACAATCCGGTAGAACATGGGTTGGTACGTTCGCCCTGCGATTGGCCATATTCCAGTTTTCACCGCTATGTGAAGCAGGGTATTTATGATAGCGATTGGGGGGCTGTTGTCGAGATGAAATTTGATGCAAAGGTGGGATACGAATAATTCGATTTGTTGGGTTTCGTGCCTCAACCAAACTTACTTGAATTGTTAATAACAGAATATAAAAATCCTATTTTTGTTAAATAAGTCTTAGGAGCGGTAAAATTATGCACTGTTTGTTTTTTAGTTTTGCAGATTGTTTTGGAATGCAAGATTTAAATTTTATCAAAGACGTAGGCGTTCCATTAATAAGTGCTGGCATTGGCGGTGCAATAGGAGGTTATTTTGCATTAATGGCAGCAAAGAAATCTATAGATGCTTCAGCCAAACAATTGCGCGAAGAATTTGAGCTGGAAAGAAACCAAAAAGACAAAACCTGTATTGAATCGTTAAAAATGGAGATACAAGAGAACCTTAAATCACTAGAAGGTACAAACAATAAAATAAAAACGTATCTGGAAGCGGAAGGAAAAGGATCCCCAAAAAGGGTTTACATTCGTTTATCAGACGTAGCATGGAATAATTGTAGACACCTGATATCTCATTTCGACAAAGGAGTATCTACCGTTTTATGTAATGCTTATGTAGCTGTTGGAAAAATCAATTCTTGTGCTGATGCATCGTTTAGTCATCCAATTGGAGATGTATATGCTGTATTATCAGAATTAATAGAAAATGCTGAATCGCTTTTAAAAGAAGCTCAAGAAATTCTGGATAAATAAAAGTAGTAACACGTAGGTTGGGTTTCGCTCCGCTCAACCCAACCTACTCAACTATTGAATAAAATAGTCGAAATAATCAAAAGAAAGGTGAATAAAAGAGTTATAGAAGAAGAATGCGAAAATTTGAAGGAAATGCAAATAACTTTCGAAAGAGGAGGTAGTCGGATGAAGAATATTTGCGTTTTTTGTGGTGGTGACATCTGTAAAAATATTGTCACGGTCGTAAAAGAGCGGAAGGGAAAGGTGTTTATTATTGAGAATGTGCCTGCTGGTGTTTGTACCCAATGTGGTGAAAAGGAATATGATGCAGATGTCGTCTCAAAATTGGAAACAATTATGACAAAACGAAAGGCAATAATAATGGAAAAATTAGTCCCTGTTGCTGATTTTACGGAGGTTTAATGTGGCTAGAAAAAAGATAACCGTCGTTGGCGCCGGGAATGTGGGCGCTACCACGGCGCAGCGTCTGGCTGAAAAAGAGATAGGCGATGTGGTGCTGGTAGATATAGTGCAGGACATGCCGCAGGGGAAGGCGTTGGACATCCTGGAATCTGGCCCAGTTTACGGTTATGACACCAGAATTACAGGCACTAACGGATATGAAGAAACAAGAGACTCTGATATCGTAGTCGTTACCTCCGGCGTGGCAAGGAAGCCGGGAATGAGCAGAGATGATTTACTCAAGATCAATGCCGGGATTGTAAAAAGTGTAATTGAAAACATTATAAAAACCTCACCGGATACAATTTTGATTGTCGTTTCTAATCCGCTGGATGCCATGACTTACGTAGTGCACAAGGTCAGCCGGTTTCCAAAACACCGCATTATAGGTATGGCAGGTGTGCTGGATGCGGCGCGTTTCAGCACGTTTATTGCGATGGAACTCAATGTGTCTGTGGAAAATATCCACGCCTTTGTACTTGGCGGACACGGTGATACTATGGTTCCTTCCACGCGATATACAACAGTTGCGGGTGTTTCCGTTGAGGAATTAATACCTAAAGCAAGACTGGAAGCCATTGTGAAACGTACGAGGGATGGCGGGGCGGAGATTGTCAATCTGCTCAAGACGGGCAGCGCTTTCTATGCACCATCGGCGGCAGTCGTTGATATGGTTGAGGCAATAGTAAAAGACAAAAAAAAGATATTACCCTGCGCAGCATTGTGTGAAGGTGAGTATGGTATTAACGGCCTTTTTGTTGGCGTTCCGGTGAAACTCGGCGCAAAGGGCATTGAACAGATTTTCGAGATCAAACTCAACGCAGAAGAATCGGCTGCCTTGAAACGTTCTGCCGATGCAGTAAAAACTTTGTGTGAACAGGTGGATAAGTTGTTGTAATATCTTTAGAGGAAACTAAAATTTACGATTTAAAATTGAATTACCATTTTAATTAACAAAATTTAAATCTAAAATCGCACATCGTAAATCTAAAATCATAAATTATGAATCTGATTAAGGCAGAAAAACGATTACTTGAAATCCTTCTTAAAAAATCCTTTAAATATAGCGAAGAGCCTATCTTCAAACTGGTGTCGGGAAGGATGAGTAACTATTACATCAATTGCAAGACGACAACATTAGACCCTGAGGCTATGCTGTTGATCGGTCATCTCTTTTACAACAAAGTCAAACCGCTTCATATCAATGCCATCGGAGGTCTGACATTGGGCGCCGACCCGATTGCCTTCGCTACGGCCATGGTCAGCGGCATGCAGGACGATGCCATCAACGCCTTTGTCGTGCGAAAAAAGGCAAAGGAGCATGGGCTGATGAAGTGGATTGAAGGAAACGTGCAGGAAGGCAATAAGGTTGTGATTGTAGACGACGTGGTAACCACAGGTCAATCCACAATAGATGCCGTAGACCGTGCCAGGGAGTCCAATCTGAACATGATAAAGGCTATTGCCCTGGTGGACCGCCAGGAGGGCGGGCGGGAAAATATTGAGAAAAGAAACGTCCCTTTTGAATCTATCTTTACGAGAGATGATTTAATGAATTTGTACAAAAAAAGATAGCCATTCACCGCCGAGGTCGCGGAGAGCGCAGAGGCGGATAATGAGGAAAAACTGAATAAAATCACAGAATCAATTGTTGTAGATATTTAAAAGAAGGTATTCAGAGAATTGTTAATAATTTTTCTGCTTCTCTGCATACTTGGCGTTCTCTGCGGTGAAGAATAATGAATATAGAAAAGCGTGGTTTTTGGTCGTGGTTTCTGCAAAGGATTACAGCCCTGTTGCTGGTCATGGGAATGTCCGTTCATTTCTTTACATTCCACTTTAGTCCTTCTCGGTATGCCTCCCGCTATTACGATGAAATTGTCCAAAGATTTTGTTCTCCCGGATGGATTGCCTTTCATATCTGTCTCCTTGCCCTGGTTGTTTTTCATGGTCTCAATGGGCTTTGGGGCATAGTGGTAGATTTCAATCTGAGTAAAAGGACAAACTATTTTTCCAGACAAGCACTTTGGTTTACGGGGTTTGTTTTGTTTGGTATTGGAATATATATTCTCATTTGGTTTGCAACGAGGAGTAGTGTCTCGTTTTAGGCGTAACGACTGTTCAAGATGGTTATTTTAAGAATTCAAAATTTATAAGTTTTTGTTTTCATTTTTAACATGTTACAACTTCTAGCCATAGCCATGAATATCCAAAAGTTAAAGGAAGGTTTTAAAGACCTGGTAAAAAACAGAAACCCCGGTATGTTGACATTCTGGATACACAGGGTTACCGGTGTGGCAGTTACCGTATTTTTATTTTTACATATTTTTACCCTGAGTTCTGTCTTTCGCGGCAAAGACGCCTATGATTATGCGATCAGTAAGTTCGATACAAAGATCGGTTATATCTTCCAGTACGTATTGCTCCTTGCAGTGGCCGTACACTTGCTGAATGGGATACGTATTACGGTTGTTGATTTTTGGGGTCTTACCCGTATTCAAAAGAAGTTGTTATGGATATCGCTTTTTGTCTTCCTTTTGATTGCCGCAGTTGGCGTTAAAACGGTGCTTTGGTAGTATTGAAATATGATTATTGCGAAAGTCCGTCTTTTGAGATTTAGTAACAAATTAGTTTTTGAAAAATAACATTTGTGCATTTAACGTATTTACCGTAGGGGCAGGTTTGAAACCTGCCCCTACATAATGTGGTAAAATATTGTTGTTATTGAAATTTTTAAAAAAAATAAATTGGTATGAGATATATAAGGAATTTTTATGATTTACCATGATGCCATTGTGGTGGGTGGAGGGCTGGCAGGTCTCAGGGCTGCCATCGAACTGAATCGCCATAATATCAAAGTCGCCATTATTTCAAAGGTGCACCCCATCCGCTCGCATTCCGTTGCCGCACAGGGCGGGATTAATGCCCCGCTGGGAAATCATCCGCGCGGCGCTTACGATAACTGGGAAAAACACGCCTTTGATACAGTAAAGGGAAGCGATTACCTGGCAGACCAGGACGCCGTTATCCGCATGACCAAAGAGGCTGCCGAGCGTATTTACGAAATGGAACACTGGGGGTGTCCCTTTAGCCGTACTACAGAAGGAAAGATTGCCCAAAGACCATTTGGCGGCGCTGGGTTTCCTCGCACGTGCTATGCGGCAGATAAGACGGGACATGCCCTTTTGCATACCTTGTATCAACAGACCATACGATTTAAACAAGCGGCTGAACGAAATGAGATTACAATCTATGAAGAATGGCTGGTGACAGACCTGGTGATTGAAGATGGGGTTTGCGTGGGTGTGATAGCTCTCGATATTGTGAGCGGACGGTTAGAGGCATTCCAGGCAGGGGCGGTAATCTTTGCGACTGGGGGAGCAGGTCGTATTTATGGAAATAGTACGAATGCCCTGATCAATACAGGTATGGGCATGGCAGTACCCTATTGGGCAGGCGTGCCTTTAAAAGATATGGAGTTTATCCAGTTCCATCCTACAACTCTTTTAGGTAAAAACATTCTAATCACAGAGGGTTGCCGTGGCGAGGGTGGTTTTTTATTGAATAACAAGGGTGAACGGTTTTTAGCAAAGTACAGCGATTCACAGAAGGATATGGAAGTTGCCCCCAGGGACATTATTGCAAGGAACATTACCTGTGAAATCATGTCAGGTGGCGGCTTTGACAACAGCTATGTGCACCTTGATTTAAGGCATCTTGGAGAAGAAAAGATTCTCAAGAGATTGCCTGGCATACGGGACATTTGTATGGAATTTGTTGGGGTAGATCCCGTTACAACTCCTATTCCCATCCAGCCGGGCCAGCACTATACCATGGGTGGGATTGATTGTAATATAGAATGTGAAACAATGGTAAAAGGATTTTATGCGGCTGGTGAGTCTGCTTGTGTGAGTGTGCACGGGGCAAATCGGCTCGGAGGCAATTCATTACTGGATACCATTGTCTTTGGAGCCATAGCAGGCGCTAACGCTGCGCGGTATGTGCATGGTTTGGGGGGTAGAAAAGGTAAAGGTGCTCTCAACGATGCATTAAAGCGTACTGAACAAAGGATTAATGCATTATGTAAATCAGAGGGAAATGAGGTTCCTGCTGATATCAAAGCAACCCTTAACAAAGTTATGGACAATAAGGTGGGTATATTCCGCGAAGCTCCTCAACTGAGAGAAGCATTTAATGAGGTCAAGAATTTACAGGAGAGATATAAACGAATTAAGCTGAATTATACCGGCAAACTGGTCAATCTCAGCTTTGCATGGGCATTGGAACTCAAGGGTGACCTTGATGTGGCTGCGGCTGTTGTTGCAGGCGCACTGGCACGGGAGGAGAGTCGTGGTTCTCATTTCCGCACCGATTTCCCTAAAAGAGACGATGGCGGTTGGTTAAAACACACACAGGCCTACTTTTCCACTGATGGTGTAAGATTAGACTACAAACCCGTAAACATCGGCCCGTTCGAGCCAAAGGAAAGAAAGTATTAATCTTGAAATTTGGTACCAGTTTAGTTTTTTGTAACAATTTAGTATTTTGAAAAACCTTAATAAAAACCAGGTTTTATCGTCTGTGTAGCGCGAACTTCAGTTCGCAGGACAGCGACATAAATGTCGTGCTACATGCTCCCACTCGCTCGAGTTCGGATGTTTTTTCAAAATACTAAATTGTTACAGTCCTTTGAAAAAATCCCCTCACCAAACCTCTCCCACAAGGGGCGCGGGATTTCTCCCTCCCTTGATGGGAGGGACTAAGGGAGGGTGTTATAGTTTCATGATTACGTTTCAACACTATCCGTGCGGTGAAAGATGCGATAGAGCACGGGAAGCACAAGTAATGTGAGGGCGGTTGACGAGAGGATTCCGCCGATTACCACCGTGGCAAGCGGACGCTGTACTTCTGCCCCGGTTCCGGTAGCCAGGGCCATTGGCAGAAACCCCAGCGATGCAACAAGTGCAGTCATAAGCACCGGGCGCAGACGTGTAATGGAACCCTGAAGGATAGCTGTATCCAGACGATTACCTTCTGTCCGCAGTTTATTGATAAATGAGATCATGACAAGTCCGTTTAATACCGCCACGCCGGAAAGTGCAATAAATCCAACGCCTGCCGATATTGACAGCGGAATGCCGCGAAGCCAGAGTGAAACAACCCCTCCTGTAAGAGCGAGAGGAACGCCTGTAAAGACCAGAATGGCGTCTTTTATAGAGCCAAAGGTAGTAAACAACAAAAGAAAGATCAGTAAAAGGGTTATTGGGGCAACAATTTGTAAGCGCTTTCTGGCAGAAATCATCTGTTCAAACTGTCCTCCCCATGTCATCCAGTAGTTGGCGGGGATGGTGACACTTTCTTTAATCTTTCTTTCTGCCTCCTCGACAAACGAACCTATGTCGCGGCCGCGCACGTTTGCCGTTACAACAACCCGTCGCTTGCCGTTTTCCCTGCTTATTTGATTGGGACCTGGTTTAATGTTAAATTCTGCAATAGAGCCAAGCGTTATGTAGCCTGGTCGTTTACTCTCCTCTAAATAGGTCGCCGGTAATAAGCCCCCATTTGAAGCGTCTCCAGTATTAGGTAACGGAATCGGTAATCTCTTAAGCGCTCCTATATTACTTCGCATATTCTCTGGTAAGCGGACCAGGAGTTCAAACCGCCGATCGCCTTCAAAGACTTTGCCCGCACTCTTTCCCCCTATCGCAATCTCTATTACATCCTGCACATCAGAAACATTAAGGCCATATCGGGACATTTCTTTACGGTTCATCTGGATTGTCAGTACCGGCAGTCCTGTTACCTGCTCCACTTTGACGTCTGATGCCCCCTGTATTTTTTCAAGAATTTTGGATATTTTCCCACCCGTTTCATGCAGGGCTTCCATGTCGTCGCCAAATACCTTTACTGCCAGGTCACTGCGCACCCCTGCAATAAGTTCATTGAAACGCATCTGGATAGGTTGTGTAAATTCATAATTATTTCCAGGGATCTTTTTCAGATGTTCCTCTAGCTCATGAATTAACGCCTCTTTCGGCTTATGCGGATTTGGCCAGGCGGACTTGGGCTTGAGCATTAC
>JAUSDH010000209.1 GCA_030650655.1 Candidatus Brocadiaceae bacterium | reverse complement strand
GATGCGGACAACGTCAAGAATAGGATTGACAAATATCTTCCCATCCCCAATATTGCCTGTCTTTGCCTCCTTAACAATGCACTGGACGATTTTCTCGACATCCTTATCCGCAACCACCATTTCCATCTGCATTTTACTTATAAGGTCTGTTTTATAGGTCCTGCCGCGCCACTGTTCGGTAATACCCTTTTGATTACCATGCCCTTTTACCCCAGTCACCGTCATCCCCGGATACCCAACATCTGTCAGGGCATCCTTTACCATAGAAAACCTGTCTTCCCTCACAATTGCTGTGATCTTTTTCATGCTTCATCCTCCAAAAATAATTATTAGTGATAATTCGCCGCAAAGACGCAAAGGACGCAAAGAAAAAATTAAAGCAGTTAAAAAATACTAAGAAACAAGGATGAAGGTTGATAACCCATGACATTTTCCTCTCTTTATCTTTTAAAACTTTGCGTTCTTTGCGCCTTTGCGGTGAGACAAATTCTTACAATTACTCAATATCTCCATCATCCAGATGATACGGGGAATTAATACCAGGACGGGAAATCAATTTCCCGGTATAGGTAATCGTACTACCAATCCTAACATCCATAACCTCTTCGAACCTCCTCCAATCAAATATGATTTGCACTTCTGCACTCTTGCTACTCTTGCGGTTCACCCCAATACGATTCCAGTCCACACGTCCCATTCCCTTATAAATAACAACACCTCGCCATCGGACATATTTGCCCTTGTATTTTTTCCACAATTCATTCTTCTCAGAACGAGACAGTGAACTCTCCCTTCCAAATTGTTTATCCATCTCTTCGATAGAAACGTCAATAAAATCCCTGAATATTGCTTCTGTAACAGTCTTCGGAGACTCCTCTGCCGCCATCTGTTCGCTTTCAAGGATATTCTCCCGTATGGTTTGTTTTGCACCGGCACTATCAGAAACCGTATCAGTTACCGGCGGATTGTTTGATGCAACGGGTTCCTTTCGATTATTTACAGAAGGAACTGCCTCCGCTTCTGTAAACAGCCTGCAAAACGTGTTCTTATAATTCTGGATTTTGTCTGAGTCGTACTGGAATAAGACGTCATTACAAATGTTTCTGCTCCGGTACGCCAGCCAATTGTAAGCACCGGTCACCAATACCCTATCGTCGAATACAACAAATTCTTGCAACGGGTTTTCACCAAGTTTGCGTTTCAGGACTCTTACGTCAAATCCTTTATGAATCAATATCTCTGCAAGTGAACCCCTTTGATTGTCATTCCCCTGTTCTAAAATCACAGCACGCACCCGAACGCCCCTGTTTCTTGCGACATCCAGAGGCTCACCTATTTCCAGGGCAGCAAAATCGTGAATACACATATCTACACTGTGCCGTGTATATTCAATCCCCTCTTTTAATCGCTCTCTAACAGTACCATCAGGGGTATAATAAGCGCTATTTGCTGCAAATAGGGAACTGGATGCAAAACCAAATACTATTGCTATCAATAATTTCTTTATGTACACATGTTTTCCTTATAAGTCAGGAATGCTTTGTGCAGATTATCCAGGATATCCGTGGCAATCATCGAAATTTCACCCTTCTCCTGGGCTGCAATGTCACCAGACAGGCCATGCAAATAAACACCCAACTGCGCCGCCTCAAACGGTGCATATTGTTGTCCCAAAAAGGCAGCAATCATGCCCGTCAGCACGTCTCCCGCACCGGCAGTAGCCATTCCGGGATTGCCTGTCTCGTTAAGATAAAACTTCTCCTCATTCATAACGATAGTCTTGTGACCTTTCAACACCAGGGTTACGTTCTTCCTGCCTTTGACAAACATCCTGGAAATTTCCAGGCGTTTTGATTGAACTTCCTGTGTTAATATGCCCAGAAGATGCGCCATTTCACCTGGATGCGGAGTTAGCACAATCTGTTTCTTTATCTGATCCAATATCTTTGGATCATCAGCCAGGGCATTAATACCATCGGCATCCAACACGATGGGGCAATCCAAAGACTGCAATAGCCACAGCACTAATCTCTTCGTTTCCAGATACTGAGATAATCCGGGCCCAATAGCAACTACATCAAACCGATGAGAAAAATCAAGGATGTCCTGTCGTCCCAACTCAGACAGGGTTTTTACATGCGTTTCAGGCAATGGATGAGTCATAACGCACGTTAATTTGGATGCAACGATATCATGCAGGCTCTCCGGAATTCCAAGTGTGACAATCCCGGCACCGGCACGTAAGGCAGCAGTACTGCACATACACGCAGCGCCGGTCATACCGCTGGAGCCTGCCAGCATAAGTACGCGCCCATAGTCCCCTTTATGGGTATCGGGCTTTCGAGAAGGAATCTTCGGTATGTCTTTTACTTCATACATAAAATCACTTTTATTTCCTTGTTCGATTGATCAACGAGGCGACATAAGCTGCACCAAAACCATTATCGATATTTACCACAGAAACACCAGAGGCGCAACTGTTCAACATGGACAGGAGAGGTGCAACTCCAAAAAAACTAGCACCGTAACCAATACTGGTCGGGACGCCTATGACAGGACAATCTACCAGACCTCCAACCACACTTGCCAGCGCCCCTTCCATCCCTGCTACCACAATAATTACGTTTGCCTTTAGCAGTTCACCATGACTCTTCATCAACCGATGGATTCCTGCAACGCCCACATCGTACAACACCTTTACATTGTTTCCCATGATCTCCGCTGTTACCCTTGCTTCCTCAGCTACAGGGATATCAGAAGTCCCCGCTGTTATAATCAGGATAAGCCCTTTCTGAGGTTTTCGCCTGGTTTTTCGTATCGTGATTGTTCTCGCCTGTTCGTTGTAAACTGCCTCCGGAAACTTTTTTGAAACGGCCTTGTAAATCTCCATACTTGCACGGGTCGCAAGCATATCATTTCCACCGGCAACGATATGTTCCACAATCTTCACCACCTGTTCTGTGGTCTTACCCATGCAGAAAATGACCTCTGGAAAACCACAGCGAATCTTGCGATGGCTGTCTACCTTGGCAAAACCGATGTCTTTGTATGGCAGTTCCTTGATCTTTCCAAGGACATCACTTATTGACACCCCCCCGGCCTTATAATCTTCTAATAATCGTTTTATTACATCAATGTCCATATTAATCTCATAATGTGTTGAAAATTTATAGTATCGCCCCACGAAACTTCTTTTTAGAAAGTTCTTTATGGATTGTCTAAAAAGTATGGTTCGTAATACTCCCCTCTATCAAGAGGGGCCGGGGGGTGTGTTATATTGGAACGACACACCCCTTAATCCCCTAAGCTTTAACATAAGAAGCTAATTCAGTTTAAATGCAATTAAATATCGAATATCGAACAAAAAATGTCTATTTATTAAGTTTTTTTCCTTCGAAATTCAATATTCCTTGTTCTACATTCGATATTTCACTCTTAAATGCTATAGCTCTTTCTTAAGTTAACGCTTATACCCCTTAATCCCCTCTTTTTAGAGGGGAAAGCACAATGCTCCATTAATATTTGTGTATAGCAACTCATACTGTATGCTTAATCCCGTAAAACTGAATAAAGGTAAAGAATTACTTTTTAGATCGCTCCGTTACTTGATTGCGGCTATGCTGTGTTTATGGAATAGATTCAACATCAAGTAACGAAATATCACCCTCTAAATACTTCTTGTAAGCCAGGCCTGCGACCATAGCGGCGTTATCCGTACATAATTTGGGAGAGGGGCAATACACAGGAATTCCAATCTCCTTTGATACCTCTTGCAACCTCTGACGCAACCTTGAGTTCGCCGCGACACCGCCACCCAACGTAATCCCGCGAACATTATACATCTTTGATGCCAAGACTGTTTTATCTATCAGGACATCAACCACCGCCTCCTGAAAACTCGCAGCGATGTCAGCGACTTCTTGATCGGATGGTGTCTTTGATCTGGATGTCCTCACATCCTGCCCGCGGTAATAGTACAACACCGATGTCTTGAGTCCGCTAAAGCTAAAATCAAGCGAGTCCTTCTCAAGATACGCCCTTGGGAATGTCACTGCACGTCTGTTTCCGCACCTTGCAAGCTTATCAATGATGGGACCCCCTGGATAACCCAGGCCCAATATCTTTGAAACTTTATCAAATGCCTCACCTGCTGCATCATCAATTGTCCAGCCCAACGGCGTATGTTTCGTCTCACTCTCTGATAAAAAAAGGGTAGTGTGTCCCCCCGAAACGACAAGACTAATCGTGGGGTAGAGTATATTCTCATGCTCCAGATTATTCGCATAGATATGGGCATGGAGATGATTGATTGCCAATAAGGGCACATCAAGTACCATGCACAGCGTTTTTGCAGCTGTCACACCGATAAGCAAGGAGCCAATGAGACCCGGTGAGTTAACAACGGCGATTGCATCAATCTCAGCAAGCTGTACTTTCGCATCACTCAGGGCGTTGTTAACGATACCAATGATAGACTCCAAATGAGCCCGACAGGCAATTTCAGGAACCACACCTCCAAACTGGCGATGTAATGCATCCTGGGAGAGAATAATACTCGATACTATTTCTCGCCCATCTTTTACAACAGCCGCAGAAGTCTCGTCACATGATGTCTCAATACCCAGAATTAACATATCATAAAAAAAGGCAGGAATATCTCCTGCCTTAATTATACTAATTTAATTGTAAACAATATCCCATACTTTAGGGAGCGCCTGAACGCTTCGCATAGATCTCTATACCTTTCAGAATATCTACAGCTCTTTCCAGTTGCATATCGATATATTTTGGTTTTTCTTTTGCCCCAACGGTTCCTTTTAATACGGTTTCGGTTCCCTTTGATTCATTAATCTTCGTCTCGATATTTATCATGGCTAGATGTTCGTGCAATGCCTTTATCTCAGTAAAATTGAGCTGGACTTTCACATGCGGTTCAATCCCTTTTTCATGGATACAAACTCCTGAAGGCGTATAATAGCGCGCTGTTGTCAATTTTAGTGCGGCTTTCCCGTCTCCTACAGGGATCAGGCTCTGCACAGAACCCTTGCCAAACGTCTTAATGCCTAATAATAAACCGCGTTTGTGATCTTTGATCGCACCGGCAACAATTTCCGATGCGCTCGCACTTCCATTATTTACGAGCACCACCAATGGGAAATTGGGATACGTCCCCTTCTTATGGGCTTGATACACATAATTCTGTGTCTTGTCTCTTCCTTTGGTAGAAACAATCACGCCCCTTTCCAGAAACTTATCAGCCATATCAACAGCGACATTCAATAACCCGCCGGGGTTAAATCTCAAATCCAACACCAAACATTTCATCCCTTTTTTCAACAAATCCTGAATAGTGGCATCCATATCCCTTACGGTATTCTCCTGGAAATTTGTCACTGCAAGGTAACCAACCTTGTAGTCGTTATCCACCATTCGAGCGCCCCGTATACTCTTTACATGAATCTTCGCGCGTTCTATGGTAATATCCGTTAGGGTTGTGTCTCCTTCATGAACGACGGTCAGGGTAATCTTTGTTCCTAACTTTCCGCGAAGCTTTTTCACGACATCCCGAATACTCATATTTTCTGTGGTTTCGCCGTCGATCTTGACAATTCGGTCTCCTACCAGTATACCGGCCTTGAAAGCAGGAGAATCAAGCAGAGGAGTAATCACCGTCAGCAGTCCATCTTTGACAATCACCTCAATCCCCAGTCCTTCAAATTCTCCTTCCGTTTCAATTTTCAGTTCTTCCATATCCTCAGGGCTAAAATACTGACTATATGGGTCGAGACCCGAAAGCATGCCACGGTATGCGTTCACAAGGATCGTGTTAATTTTTATTTCATCGACATATTTGTCCTGTAACTCCTTAACAACTTTAACAAACTCTTCATACTCCTCGTAGACACTCTCTTTGGTCTGATCCGTACCCTCTTTAACTTCAATCTGAGACTTTTCAAGAGGAACTTCCTGCCCAAACGAGACCGCCCTAACAAATACAAGGGTTATAAATAATAAAAAAATGCTCAGCCTTTTCATCATTTCTTCTTACGCTCTATTGCCCGTTTTGCAGCCACAATAATATCTTCTGGCAAGAGGTGATATTCTTTAAAGAGGATATCGGGTTCTCCCGACTGACCAAAACGATTGTCAATGCCAATCATTTCCATAGGAACGGGATAATTTCTGGCCAATACCGATGCAACGGCGCTGCCCAAACCGCCGTCCAGCACATGCTGTTCTGCTGTCACCACAGCATTTACCTCCTTTGCTACCTTCACTAAAAGTTCCTGGTCTATGGGCTTTATGGTATGCATATTGACTACTGTTGCCTCAATTCCTTCTTTCGATAGCATATCAGCCGCTATAAGCGAGTTGGCCACCAATGCCCCGCAGGCAACAATCGCCACATCTTTCCCACTTCTGAGGACACTCGCTTTCCCGATAGAGAATGGGTCTTCCTTTTTTGTAATTACCGGTACCGCGGCCCTGCCCAATCGGATATAAATGGGACCTTTATGAGCTACAGCCGCCAGAATAGCCTTTTTTGTTTCAACTGCATCGCACGGTTCAACAACCGTCATGGTTGGTATTGTTTTCATCAGAGAAATGTCTTCGATACATTGGTGCGATGCCCCGTCTGGTCCGACCGATACCCCGCTATGCGTGGCAACAATCTTCACATTTAATCCGCTGTAACATATCGTATTTCTGATTTGTTCCCAGGCTCTACCCGTAGCAAAGATACTGAAGCTGCTGACAAAGGCTATTTTCCCGCACGTCGCCAATCCCGCAGCCGTATTCATCATATTGGCCTCGGCAACGCCCATATTAAAAAATCTGTCAGGAAATTTCTTGCCGAATTTAGCCGTGGTTGTAGACTTTGAAAGGTCTGCATCCAGTACCACGATGTCCTTGTTTTTTTCTCCCAACTCTACCAGCGTATCGCCGTATGCCTGGCGCGTAGCTATCATTTCGGTCATTTTACACTCTCATTATTGAATAATTTACTATAGTAGGGGCGCATTGCAATGCGCCCTACTTACTTTTTATCATTATTTAAGTTCAGCCAACGCCCGTTCTGCCTCTTCTTTCGTAGGTACCTTTCCATGCCAATCAACCTGATTTTCCATGAAGGAGACACCTTTACCTTTAATTGTTTTTGCAACGATAACAGTCGGTCTGCCCTTTATCTTTTCTGCCTCACCATAAGCAGACAGGATAGCCTTATAATCGTCTCCGTCAATTTCAATCACATGCCAGCCAAAACCGCGCCATTTATCAGGAATTGGGTGTGATGACATAATCTCATGAATAAATCCATCAATTTGCAATCCATTTTGATCAATAATGGCGCACAGGTTATCTGCCTTATAATGACTTGCTGCCATCGCCGCTTCCCATACCTGCCCTTCCTCAATTTCTCCATCGCCCAACATGACGTACGTCCGATAATCTTTTTTGTCTAATTTTGCAGCTAAAGCAAACCCCAAACCGACCGAAAGTCCCTGTCCTAACGATCCGCCTGATATTTCAATTCCCGGTGTTGTTTTCATG
>JAUSDH010000202.1 GCA_030650655.1 Candidatus Brocadiaceae bacterium | reverse complement strand
CCCGCTGGTTCTTATCTTTTCCACTTCTGAATCAAAAGATGCACTCGTTGCTAGACCAGGGTACTTAGTTCCCTCTGCATTTATCGTATAAGAAAATAAAAAACTTAAGAATACTAAAATGATAATTATTTTTATTTTCCTCATAATTTCCCTTTTTATCTTATCTTTAAATTTTTCCCTTTACTACCTTTTAGCATGAAAACTGTTAATATGCGATTTAATAGGTTTGTACTATAGACAGGAAAACCCCTTTTCAAGGGTAGCTGGCTAAGCATGATAGCACTTTGCAGGAACAAATCAATACAAATTCATTTACATAAAAATACAGCTAAACAGCGCAGAATTTGCCTGAACATATCATCATCTGTATAAATTTAAAAGACGGATTCTTTGCGGTTGTAAAATGTTGTAGTAACAAAACTGGATTCCCTCCGATTAAAACATTTCCATATAATTTGCCGGAAACGCTATTTTATTCATTTCCCCATATCTCAGCATTAGCGAGTTTGAGGCTCTTTTCTGCCTCTTGCCTTAACGCCTCACACCCTTCAATGCTTCAGTTTCTTTTTCAAGTTTGGCAATTATTATTTTGTAAAAGAGTCGCTGACCCTGTTTAGACCGAGTTTGACCGCATCAAGGGAACCGCGAACGCTCTCTATTTCGGCAAGGGCCTTGTTGATTTTCGGCGTTATGGTGAATTTCGGATTAAATGGCATTGTTGGCATCTTTATAACTCTCCCATGAACATCTTACCAGATATCAAATTGCGGTATCTGACCCCACATTTTGTGTTCTTTAATCATTTTCGGATAGTATTGACTAACTCCAGCTCCTTGAACTGATCTTCAACGAACATCTCAATCTGGGCATCAGTTCTTTTGCCTGTGCGGAAATAATATCCCGCTGGATGCCTCCCCGGCATCCTCCTGGGCTGCCCTTCTTCATAAACCCAGTATTCTCCTTGCTCTTCAAAAGGGTTATTTAATATTGGTTCGTCAACTGCAAGTGACACTGTGATCCCCTCTAATCATGAACCTATTCGTGAACTTAATCATGAAGCCTCTTCTAAGCGATCTCATAGCGGAGGCTTCTCCCTTTTCCCGTTTTTTTAATCGCTTTCATCGTTAGTAATTTCATAATTTCATCCAATGCCGCCCTGTTAGAAATGTTAAACAAACTTCTTATGTCCCGGTTCGTAATCTGCCCGTTCTGATTGATAAATTCTACTATCCTCATCTGCCGCTCTGTCAGCGCAATCTGGCCTTTCTTCGTGGTGCGCAGCCTTTCGCTGCTGAGACGTATGACCCTTTCCTTGACAGACGCGATACTCATCTTGACGCCTTCAACAAAATATTCAAGCCATTTGGTCAAATCAAGGGTCTTTTGATCCACGCATTGAAGAACCCTGTAATATGCTGGTCTATCAGAGTCATAGTAGTCATCCAGGCAGAAAAACTGCTTCGCATCAAAACCTCTGAGATAGAGTATCAGGGTTGCAAGGACACGGGCCGTTCTTCCGTTGCCGTCCACAAAAGGATGGATACGCACAAATTCATAATGGGCAATGCCTGCCTCTATAACCGGGTCGAGAGCCTGTGCATCAGGAGAATTTGCCCATGCAATCAATCTTTTCATTAACTCTGGAACAGCCTCATTTGAAGGCGGCCTGAAAATGATTTCTCCGGTCAATCTGTTCCCGACTACAACGTAACGGGTGCGATAAACCCCGCAATCAGAAGGATTTTCAAGAGTATTCCATGTTAAAAGTTTATGTATATGTAAAAGATTTTTTTCGTAAATCTTGCCGTCTGCGAGCTTGTTTATGTTTTCAAGAACCTTTAAATAATTAAGGACTTCCTGTTTGTCTTTTCGGGTTGCCATGATTTCACGGCCATGTGCAAGATCGCTGACCTGTTCGAGAGACAGTCTATTCCCTTCGATTGCTGTTGATGAATGGGCAGACCTGATAATCGCTTCCCGGCGGAGAGAGACTTCCCATTTTGGAATGAAAGGAGAATTCAGCACGAGTTCCCTGGCAGCAGCTATCTGAGTAAGATCGCCGACTATTTTGTCGGTATATCGGAATTTCGGTTTAAACATTACAGGACTCCTTTCAAACCACCGGGAGAGCTGTCTGTATTTTTATTTACAGCGGACAATTCATCATAAACCCAGTATTCTCTGGGCGCTTCAAAAGGATCATTTAATATTGGTTCGTCAACTGCAAGTGACATAGTCCATAATCTCAAATTTCAAATATAGTCTTTTGGTTTTTGATAATTTTTATGCGTCGCCATGAATTCTTCTCTTTTCTTTTTATTCTGAGCAAGTTTTCTTTCTTTTTCGTTCAAATATCTCTGTCCCTTTATATCGCTATTTTGCAAAGAATCTGCCTATGCCCTAAGCTGTCGGGATATGCTTTCAGCCTGTGATTTAAAATCTGAAATTTCAGATTTCAATTCCTGGAAGGCTTTCAACCTTTCAATAAAACACAGCATTGACCGGACTTCTCCTGCAGAGACTCTGGCAATATAGAGAAAGGTTAGGAGTTCCTGTGTCGTTCCTCTCTCGAATCCTTCAGCGATATTATTTGAGATGGACAGGGTCGCTCTTTCCAGTTGGTCTCTGAGGCTGTATTTCCGGCTGAATGGAGTCTTTTCGATCAGGGAGTAAATCTTTTCCGCAAGGTCGATGGTTGTTTTCCAGACAGGAAAATCCTCAAATCGCTCGTATGTCATAAAGGCTCCAATCTGTAATTTCAAATTATCTTCAATTCTGCCCAGCCATTTTCAGGATGTCTCAGGATAATATGATTCCGTCATTCTTTTGTGGGCCTCAGAGGAACATTGTTTTTGGATTTAACAATTATCATTTGAAGTCATTTCGTAGAAAGAAACATTGCCTTTTGGTTCTTTTTCCATAACTTCAATTTTATTAAATTCCCTATTTATCACCATAATTCCCGTATACACATCCTTTTCCTTTTTTGTTCCCAAGAGCCTTCCCGCTAATGTTGCCTCATTAAATTTTCTAACTGGTTCGACATCAATCGTTAACTCATAATCAATTGTTCTATTCACTATGGTGCCTTGGTAAGTAATTTTTTGCAAAATCATCTCTTCATCAGAAGTTCTTTTTCTGTAAGGATTAAAACCCAGCAAACTTAAAGTGGGTTCTATGTTTTTTTCCCTTTTTGCAACAAACCTATTTCCTTCTATTTTTATATCAATGTCCCCATATTTTGTTTTCCAGCTTAGAGGCAACCTTATTTCAAAAGGTTCTATAAAAGCTTCTGCATATTCAATTAGGAATTCACGCTCTTTAATAGTGGAAGACAAAGTCTCTTCTTCTTTTTTGGTTTCAGCTTCGATGACTTCCTCTATGCTTGATAAAGCTTTTGGCACATTGGTATCAAAATCGGGTTTCTTAAGCGCCTCCTGGAGTGTGGAGCGAGCCTCGTTTAAAAAGCCGGCATCAATTAACCTATGGGCGAGATTTCCAACCGATGTTGTTCCACCAGCTTCCTTCGACTTTAAATATGCTGCAACTGCCTTACCACCAAGTTCAAGGTTGGAATACACAACACCTAAATTATTCCATTTAGCACTATTTGGAACGTTTTCAGAGAGAATCTTATAATGATGTAAGGAGGAAGAATGTTTATCATATTTACTATACGTGCTGGCTAATTCGAATCTTAAATCTGCATCAGAAGGATTCAATTTAAGAGCGTTTTCACAAAAGGAAAAATATCTATCTGTTTTCCCTTCTGCAAGTTCTATTTTGGCTAATGTTTTTAATAATTCAACATGTTCCCTTGTAGAGTTCTTATTTATTTCTTGGAAGCGTTTTAATATAATCTCCCTTGCTTGCGTGTATTTCTTTGCCTTTATTAAAGCTGTAGAGGCTTTGCATAAATTAGCTGTTTTATCAATGTCGTCTTTCGATTTAATTGCTGCCTGTGAGAATTCATCATAAGCCTTCTCGTAATCATGATAATTTTCTAAAAGCACACCTCGCCAATAATGGGGCTGAGAATATTCCGGATTGTCCTGAGAAAGCTTCAGCAAGTTCTCTAATTCGTCTGCGGCTTTAAAATTATGCCTAATTGCATAGTAAAGGCTTTTGAAATTGATTTCTTTATCTTTATTTCCTTCACACTCTTTTAGTTTTTTTTCGTATAACGCTACTTCCGTTTTTTCATCACCATTCTTTATTGCAGAAATAAGTTTTCCTATAATATCTTTTGTCTCTTCCTCTTTTAATTCTAAAGGCGTTTCCTCGAGTGTCTTCTCAGTTTTAGTTATTTCTTGTGGTTTACTCTTTTCAATGACTTCTTCACCTGTTTTAGCTTGCTGCTTTACAAGAGAACTAATTATTTCATTAATTTTGCAAAAACATAATTCTGGATTCCTTCTAGAAAAGGGGATGAGTTCTATATTACCTTGTAAACCTCTCAGATCAGTCAAACCATCTTCTACGAGAAACATCAACGTCATTTCTTTTCCCAATGCATAACCACTTTCCTGAATAATCCATTCTGATGTACTCCACTGAAAATCTGTTTTGAGAACAGAAAAACAGTTTTTCTTAAAGAATGTATTTTCTTTCAACTTTGAAGGCTGAATTTGCATTTTTTTAGCAGTAAAAATTCCAATAAATACATTTTTACCTTTCATTTTTTCCTTAACTTTTTCCGATACTGCTTTTGCTTCAACCTTTTTAGCATCGTCCCATTCTAATAATCCCAATTCTGATAAAGTACTAAAATAATTCAGGAATTTTCTCACAACTGATTCATCTTTGTCATCGAAACTATATCCAACAAAAGCTTTAACCTTATTCATTTTATTCCACCTCCCTTACCACCATTACCTCATTCCCTCTATGGTCAATGACTTTTACGGCTATGCGTTTTTCCTTGTCGACTTTGAAAGGCAGGGCGTGGGTGCTGGTGAGGAGTTCGAATTGTCCTCATCAATGGAGGCCTTCAGTGCCCTCTTGAGTTTGTCCCATGCGCTTGAATCAGCGAAGAATGCCTGTGATATGCAGAATGCCCGCTTGTCACAGTCCGTGTCTATGAACCATGCGGCGATCCTGTTACCGTTGTCCGAATAGACTTCTACAGTCAGGGGGTCATAGATGTCAACACCTTTGTGGATTACTTCATATTCCATATCTGAACCTTGAGATTTCAAATTCTTTCGGTTCTCCTTCAGCATGGATAAAGCCGCTTCTTCTTGGATGTTCAGGAATTTCAAACTAGCCACAAAGTCACTAAGGGACTAAGTTTTTCTTTGTGGCTCTGTGTCTTAGTGGCGTAAATATTTGCCGAAGGACTAATTTATTCTGATAATCCCAACTGCTGATAAATCGTTTTAAAATCAATTTCCCGTTCTACTACTTCGGCGGCGCGTCGTATCTTGGATTTATCGTGTAAGCTGACATATCCCGAAAGGTTTTCGCAGACTTCTAAGGTATTTGCAGTATCCGTACGAACTACTACAATGGGCACGCCGACTTCCTGCGCCCGACCAAGAATTGATGCATTTGGATAGAGTTCTCCGGTGAGGATCAGGCACTTTGTGGGGGTTTCGAGGGCAGCCAATTGGATATCGCTTCTATCACCACCGGTGATAACGGCCTTATTTGAGACCTTGCGGAAATAACTCAGGGCGCTCTCGACGTTCATAGCGCCTATCATAAAATGTTCTACCAATTCATCCACCCTGTCCTCACAGCAAAGCACTTTTCCGTTAAGTGAGGTAATGATTTCTCTGATTGGTACGGCGCTAAGGATCGGATCCTTTTGCATAATGCCAAGAGTGGTAATACCATTCTTTTTGAGAAACGGGACCAGTATTTCACGTGTGTAGCTTAATTTTGAAGAAGGAACAACGTTGAACACTACGCCAAGCAATTGGTTTCCAAGCATCCTGGATGCGTAAATGAATCCGTCGAGTGTGTCAATATTGGATTGTAACTTATCGACAAAGATTACCTTCGCATGGGATTCTTTGATGAAATCCAATTCTGAGAATTGTAGACTTGTGCCGCCAGAGAGTCTTCCCAAGCCCCTGGCAATCATGATATCCTTTTCCCCGGAAGCTTGATGAAAGGCAGTCATCGTCTTTTCACGAATATGTAAGTCTTCACCGCTCGTCAAGCGCCTTAAGAGGTCGTCGGTTAACACCACAGGGCAGATGGATTGAAGCGGTTCGTTTACCTCTAATGTCTTAGAAAGAAAGACGGCATCCGCATCGGTAAGTACGTTCTCAACAACAACGGGTGAGAAACCAACTGGTTTGAAGTAACCGACCTTATATCCATCTTTTTTGAACTTTAACCCCAAACCGAGACAAATAAGATTCTTTCCGGAAAAAGGCGAAACAGAAGCAATAAATATAGGTATCATAGCAACCCCCCTTTTAATACGCTTGTATATCAGTATAAGGTTTATATTTTATAAAGTCTCAAAAGTTGTTTCTCAATTAGGTAAATCCAAAATCCAAAACTCTAAATAATCTGATATTTAAATTTATCTTGGATTTTGATATTTGGATTTAAGATTTCAATACACCGATGGAGTTATCTGCTTTTCTCCTCTTGTCAGTTGTTTTGCTTGAGAATATGCTACACTATTGCGATATCGTTATGCGTGCATCTAATGCCATTGTACCACCACCTTCAGGGAATACGATCAATGGATTTATATCCATTTCGATAATTTCCGGAAAATCTGTCACGAGCTGGGAAAGCCTTAAAATATTATCAACAACGGTATTTATGTCCACGGGTCTTTCACCGCGTGCGCCTTTTAAAAGCGGGAATGACCGGATTTCCTGAATCATCTCTTCGGCTTCATTCAATCCAATTGGCGCTATTCGGAACGAGACATCTTTTAGTATTTCTATATAGATTCCACCGAGACCGAACATCAATAAGGGACCAAACTGTGGATCACGTGACATCCCCAGGATTACCTCCTTGCCTCCGGTAATCATCTGCTGCACGAGAACCCCTTTAATATCTGCGTCTGGCATGAGGCGGCGCGCCTTTTGTGTTATTTCGCAAAAGCAATTCCGTACCTCTGTCTCGTTTTTTATCCCAACCCTAACTCCTCCAAAGTCTGATTTGTGGAGGATGTCTGGTGAAGAAATCTTTATAACAACAGGATACCCAATCTCCTCTGCCGCCTTTACAGCCTCTGGTTCTGTAGCGGCAAGAATACTTTTGGTAATCCTGAAACCATATGCGGAGATAACCTGTCGGGCTTCTTCTTCGTTAAGGTGTTGTCGCCCTGCTTGTTTCATCTTCTCAAAGAACGATGCTACCTGTTCTTTCTGAACGTCAAATATTTTTGCTTTTGGCGCTGGTCGTTTTTGCCACAAGGTATATTTATACATCGCCTCAATGGCGGATACTGCGCGTTCAGGGAATGGATAATTCGGTACTTTTCTTTGGCACATAATCTTTAAACTATTTTCAATCCTTTTGCCGCCCATGAATGAGGTTACAATGGGTTTGTCTGTGCGATTCGAAATTTCAGTAATTACCTCTGCGGTCTTTTCTATCTCTGTCATTGCCTGGGGAGTCAAAATAATAAGGACTGCATCCACATTGGGGTCTTCCACGACTTTTTCGATAACGAATTTATACCGATCTGCCTTAGCGTCTCCCAGTACGTCAACAGGGTTGTATACATTTGCCATAGCCGGTAAAAAAGAACGAAGGGTATCAATCGTATCTTTGGAAAATGACGCCATTTTTAATTTTGACCGCTCTACCGCATCTGCGGCGATAATGCCTGGTCCTCCGGCATTTGTAATTAATGCTATATGCGGACCTCTGGGTAGCTGTTGAAAACTGAATATCCTGGCGTAGTCAAAAAGTTCTTCGATTGTTACTGCACGGAGAATTCCTGATTGTTTAAATGCCGCATCAAATGCTTTTTCAGCGCCGGCGAGCGTTCCGGTATGTGAGGATGCAGCCTTTGCCCCTGCCGTGGTGCCCCCCGATTTTACTATAATCATCGGCTTTTTTTTAGTTATTTCTTTGGCTGCATTGATAAATTCAGTTCCGTTTTTTACTCCTTCTAAATAAACGAGAATGATTTTTGTACTGGCATCATTTTCTATGGCTTTTATAAGTGTAACTTCATCGATATCCGTCTTGTTTCCCATGCTGATAAATTTAGAGAATCCGATGCATTCATTCGCCGCCCAGTCCAAAATCGAAGTGCAGAGCGCCCCGGATTGTGAAAAGAACGCAATATTGCCCGGTGCTGGCATATCAGCGGCAAAAGAGGCGTTTAAGGCAGATTGCGTGTCTATCAGCCCAAGACAATTTGGCCCCAGCATCCGTATAGAATGCTGTTTTATCTTTTGGTATAATTCCCGTTCCCTTGCGGATCCGTCAATGCCGCTCTCTTTGAAGCCTGCGCTGATGACGATAATCGAATCGATTCCTTTTTCAATGCACTCGTCAACGGTTTTCCCAACATATGGAGCGGGCACAACAATTACAGCCAGATCAACCTTATCTGGGATTTCCTTAAGAGCAGGATATGTTTTAATCCCCAGGATATTATCTGCATGAGGATTTACTGGATATATCTTGCCTTTAAATCCGTGATTGACAAGATTTTTGAATAAGTCGTGCCCTACTTTGCCCTCTTCACGAGAGGCGCCGACGACAGCGACTGTCTGAGGTGAAAAGAAATGTTCCAGCATAAATTCAGAAGAGAGGTTTTTTCTCTCCTGGTTCCTTTCTTTCTAAGGTGTTTGTCGTAGTAGTTCCGTGCTCGTCCTTTGGTAACAATTCGAACATGTTTTTAATCGACTTGGTGAATGGCTTAAACGGTACGGCATGAGTTTCTGGCTTTAAAAAAGACCCCTTGATTTCTACCATAGTTAATTGTTTTCTTACTCCACCTACCACAAGGTCAAACAGTTTTCCCACAATAGGGATTTGAGAAAAAAAGCCCCTGCTGAACCCTGCGACAATAGTTATGTGCATGTTTCCGTCAAGGTCGATGACTCCTCGTCCGTTGAGTTCTGTTGAGTCGCTGTAAACTTTTCCTTCATCGATGTGGACAATGCCGTCTTTGACAATAAACTTTGCCTGTGCGCTGTGAAAAATTTCCTTTTTAGATGTGAGGTTGAGAAAATTGAAAACACTATAAATGATGGGAACCTCTGAAAGAAATCCCTCATTTACATTAAATTGTCCCTCTGCATAAAAATTTTTGGGGTCAGTACCGCTTCCCCGATATTTAATCCTGCCATAAAGAAGCCCTGACCACTGTTTTTCTGTTTTCGCAACCTTTTGGGCAAGTTCTTCCAGTATGATTCTTGAGAAGTCCAACTCGCCTTCGTATTGATAGGGATCGGTATCCGTATTGACGGATAAGGTTCCTTCCACATGCCCGCCACAACATTTAGCATCGATATGTTTGGTTACAAAACTGCTTTTATTGATTTCCAGAATTCCTCCGATTCCACTGAGAAAAATATTGTATTTGCTGTCATTTATCTCACAATCCTTGAGGTTGATCTCTAATGAGTAGTTGTTGTCCTTTTCTTCCTTAAAACCCTGGAAATTAGCAATGAGGTCTACCTTGCCTGTGGGTTTCAGTTTTGTCCATAATTTTTCGCCTACGCCCTTGGTGGGTAGGGCTTTCAACAGAGATTCTGTGATAGACAGATTCGGCACATGAAGATTAAATATCTTTCTATCATCTTTTAAATTGTAGACGCCGTTCATTTCAGTAAAAATGGACTGGCCGCCGCATTGAATAAAGCCCCCCGTGTCAGTAAATAAGATGATATTATTGCACAGCTTGACTTGCCCGTTTACATGTGATATAGGCAGGGGGAAATCCTGAGGGTTGATTTCCAAATCCTTGCAATTCACCGCCAGGAAGCAATTCTTTTCCTGTTTTTCTCCCACGTTATACTGGTAAGTCAGGTCTACCAGGCCGGTAGGCCGAATCTTTGACCATACCTGCTCGCCGAAATCGGGAATGTTTCTTAAGAATTCCTGGTTTACCAGCAGATTAGGAATTGTCATTACAAATGTCTTTTTGGTGCCGTAGAGGTCGAATTCGCCCTTAAATTCGGCTTGAGAATTACAGTTACCACTTTTGACATAACCCACAATTCCCTTGAGATATAATTTCTCGGTGTTCAGTTCCACGTCGCCATTCAAATTGTAAATCAGGAATGGCCAATTTTCATACATGGCTGTTAAACCATTAAGATTGATGTTGATGACGTAATCTATTTTCTTTTGCTTGTTTTGATTATTAAAACTTGCTCTGCAAGACACATTGATCTTTCCTGTGGGTTTATAATTATCCCATAGCATTTTGCCAATGTATGGGAATCGGTTTAAAAATTCCTCGGACAGTACAATATTTTTCGCATTTGCTTCAATTTCTAAACTGGGAACATTGGGATGCAGGTTCATAGTAAAAGAGTAATTCCCCAGGAATTCATCATCTATGTTTCCTTTGATGATAATATCTTTGAAAGATCCCGCGTAAGGGAGGAAGGTGATATCGATGCCGGATAACTTAATTTCTGGTCTTTTTGTTGATGGATCTTCTTTTATATGAATCTTTAAATCCCTGATCTCGAGACCCTGATTTAAAATGTCCATATAAGGCGGCATCTCAATCTTGTCAAAGTTCGCCTTCAGGGTATTCAGGAGTGACCAAATATCCGTGGGTTTTTCGATGGTCAATTCGGGAGCAATAACGACCGCATTGTTGATATTGAGCTTTCCTTTGAGAAGACTCTGCGGGGAATGCTTTATAACGATTCTGGGAATTTTTAAAGACTTGCCCAGTACCTCTTCTGAGGTGCCGACAAAAGAGAGGTTATCAATGATAATCCCTTCCAAAAAATCCATGTGTGCATGTTCAATGGTTGTTTCTCCAAAATCTTTTAATGCGCTTAATAAACGACTCTTTATTGCTTCATCCGAAGTTGTCCTTTTAATAAAAATATACCCGGATACTGCTATTAATGCGAGGAAACAAATGATGGGTAAGACAATAAATAGTATTTTTTTCATTACATTTCCCTTTTGGTTATAAATATGTGTTTAGGTTACTGTTATTCCAGATTTATTTCAAGTTTAAATTTAGAAGTTTAAACGGTAAAATTATTGCTGTAAACTGGAATTCGGTATATAATAAAAAATAAGTCATGTTGCGAATGTGTGAAAAATGGGGATAATTTTATCGGCTTTCCACATTGTAAAAATGCCTAACCCGAACGAGTCGGAAGGGTAGCGCGGGTGGTTTATCCCCCGCCAAATGCCGACCACACTTGTCCTCGACCTTGATCGGGGAAGGGATCGGC
>JAUSDH010000201.1 GCA_030650655.1 Candidatus Brocadiaceae bacterium | reverse complement strand
TTGCCTTTACCCTGGGTTTATATGCAAACAGTACGATTCAGTTAGTTGAATTGTTTAAAGGACAATATCTGGACATAGTTTCGATGTGCTTCTCTATTGCCTGCATTGCCCTCTGGTGTTTTTCATCTGTATTTACGATTGTTCATTTAGTAAGGTCTTCGATATGGGTACCCGTTAACGACCTGACACTCAATTATGTAATTCCATACAGCTTTAAACTACGCGGGAGGATTTTCAAAGTGAAAGAAGTCGTAAATGACTGGCTGGACCAAACTATTCAAGGCGTACTCAAGAAGCGGTATTGTGTGATTACCACCGACAATCTTACCTGCCTCATTTCCTATGATATTTCAGCAAAAAAATGGTATTTTGATCAGGTTAAAGACTGACGACACAAATTCTTAAACCAACATATTAGGTAAGGGCTAGTTTTAAACACGCCCCTACATGGCGTTTAATTAGCCGTTACGCCTTCGAGAAAGCCCTCAAGCTTCCTGCTCCGCAACGGATGTTGAAGTTTACGAAGAGCAATGGCCTCTATTTGCCGTATTCTTTCTCTTGTTATGTTAAACCTATTTCCAATCTCTTCCAGTGTATGGGTATACCCATCGCCTATACCAAAACGCAGTTTAAGTACCTCACGTTCTCGATAATTCAAAGTATTTAAGACCTTTTCCAACTGTTCCTTGAGCAATGATTGATGCGCCACAGAAACGGGGGATTCCACCTTTTTGTCTTGAATAAAATCTTCAAACATTGCCTCACTATCAGCGCCAATTGGATTTTCTAATGATATAGGCTGAGATGCAATCCGATATACCCGGTAAACCTCAGAGACTGGAATTTTCGCTTCTTTTGCAATATCTTCTATACGGGACTTTCTATCAAGACCAGACTGAACATTCTTTAAAACATGGGCTGTCTTGTTAATTACGTCCGTCATGTGTACAGGAATTCGTACCGTCCTTGCCTTGTCATCTATCGACCTGATAATCGCTTGCTTAATCCACCAGGTAGCATACGTACTAAATTTAAAACCCATACGATAATCATATTTGTCGACAGCTCGCATCAGGCCGGTATTCCCTTCTTGAATAAGATCGTGAAAAGTCATCCCGCGGTTCCTGTACTTTTTTGCAATACTTACTACTAACCGCAGATTCCCTTCGGAAAATTGTTTTCTAGCTGAGTCATATTCATTGTATATGGAATTGATAGCATGAATATCTTTCTTCAGATCTCCAACGGAAACCATTAACAAAGTTTTCGTTTCATTTACATTGAAATTGTGCGAAAGTCTCTTGAAAATTTCTCTCTTCTGATGTGACCCTTTAAACCGTTTTTCAAATTTTACTATTTCTGAAAAAACACTCAATAGTTGTTTCATAACAGGCAAAATAGTTTCCGGACGAATATGCATAGCTTCAAGTTTTCTGATTACATTCCTTTTCCTGGATGATATCTTTCTAAGAATTCTGGATCTTACATTACCAGGGCTGTTCCCCTTAATCTTTCCATAGTCCCTCAAATTATCTTCAAGTATGTCTCTAATCTCCTCTGCCATGCTATGGATTTTCTCAATCATTTCATCTTTACTTTGGTCTTTTTTTACTGCCGTCTCAATAAATTGAACAAGATCGGATTCACTATCCACATCCTCCAGAATACGCACGTAGTTTTCCACAGCATAATCAAATGCCAAGACCCTCCTGTGGAGCAACCGACTCATAACCTTTATCTTTTTCGCCAGATAGAGTTCTTCTTCCCTGGATAATAGCGGCATAGTCGACATCTCTTTTAGATAAATACGAACAGGATCGTAATCCTGATATTTTACTCTTTCTTCAAGGACTTCCCTTTCAGCAACATCCTCTTCAATCGTATAATTCTCACTTTCGTCTATTCGGTGATCAATTTTATAATTTAATACTTTCATATGTATTTCCTGATTTAGATTAAGACTTAAAAATGTAATATTCGTTTGATATAACAAATATTTATTATAAAATGTTTACACAAAACCGATTATCTTAATAAATATATCGTATGTAGTCAATAGTAAATAAGTTGTAATTAGTCAATTTGTGTTAAAATTTCAATGTTTATCATTCCCAAGAGACTTTTTTTCTAAAAAACCAATTTAAAAAGCACTACACCAGCGATGGGAAATATGCTTAAAAGAAATTATGATGTTGTAATTGTAGGTGCAGGTCCTTCGGGAGCCGCTGCAGCCAGAGGCCTGGTCAATGAAGGATTAGAGGTCCTTGTATTAGAGAAAAAGAAACTCCCCAGATACAAAATGTGTTCTGGCATCATCTTCAAGAAATCGCAGGATATAACTGAAAAACTTTTTGGAAAGATCCCGGAATCGGCTTATGTTACACCAGGCTTTTTAAAAGGAGTAAGACTTTGGTCTGATAATAAGCATTTTTCAGATTGGCCATTCAATAAGGATAGCAACGGTGCACCGAACGTATGGCGTTCTGAATTTGATTACTGGCTTATTAAAAATTCTGGGGCTGAAATAAGGGACTGCTGCATCCTGCAAGGATTCAAAAATTCTGGCAATCATATAATTTTGGAATGCCAGAATACCCATACAAACGAACCGATATCTATTACGTGTAAATACCTGGTAAGTGCAGAAGGCAGCAGGTCGATTATCAGGGAAAAACTTGATCCAGATTTTGAAAAAGGCATAAAATGGTTTGTAGCATA
>JAUSDH010000200.1 GCA_030650655.1 Candidatus Brocadiaceae bacterium | reverse complement strand
CATAACGAGGGGAAACGGAGGAGATAGAGGCAGGGGGATACTCTGTGGTGGCGGGGCTGTTCAAAAGTCGCATGAGCGTATTATAAGTAGGGATAGGGGCTGAAAATTTTCAGCCCCTACCTTTTAGTGTTTCAGCAGGTTTTTTAGCAGACGCATCCCGTACCGGGTGTAGTTTTTTACTTCTTCAAGGCTTCTGATGTGGATGAGGGTGTTGGCAATATAACGTGGGTTCATATACAATGACCTTAATGCCTTTTTGCGCATATCAATGAGTTCGTCCTTAGTCACGTGAAGTGTGCCAATGGCAGGGTTGGAGAAATAATTGTGTCCAACGGCCGATTCCTCCATGATTCCAAAATCTTTGGCAATCTCATAAAATTCCGTTCCTTCATAAGGTATCGCAATGTGTATTTCAGAAAAATTACAACTCAGCTCTTTTGCAAGATTCAAGGTGTCCATAATCATTTCCCTTGTTTCCCACGGAAAACCGATTAAGTAGAAGCCATAGGTTTTGATTCCAAGCTTTTTACATAGTTTTACGGCTTCTCGTGCCTGCGACTGGGTAGTGCCTTTTTTAATCTGTTTTTGGATTTCATCATTTCCAGACTCGATCCCAAACGCCACCAGCCAGCATCCCGCCTTTTTCATCCAGGTGAGACGTTCTTCGTCGATCGTATTTACCCGGCTGTTGGCTACCCATACAATGTCAAGCTTACGGTTTATAATTTCCTTGCATAATTCGATCACTGATTTTTTATTCATGGTGAAGGTGTCGGCACGAAAGAAGAAGTTCCGTATGTGGTATTTGTTTGCGCACTCTTCAAGCTCTGCAACAATGTTACCTACGGATCGCTCCCGTAATTTCATACCGGAAATGAGGGGAGAGAGACAAAATATGCATTGTGAAGGACAGCCCCTGGAGGTCTGGATTGTAGCCTGCGGTTTACTTGTATCGGGTCTTGTATAAAGGTGGTTTTTCATTAAATCTCTTGCCGGAAATGGGATTTTATCGAGATTTGTCCAGAAGGGTTCTGGTTCTGTTCGGATGATCTGCCCGGTGTGGTTCTTGAATAAAATGCCTTTGACTTTGTTTAAATCCGATTCCTGCCTTTTAGCGAGGATCAGGTTGTTTATAATTGTTTCAGCCTCACCAACTATGGCGGCATCCATGACATCGTATACCGCGTCTTTCAGGTCTTCCTTGTTACAAGTGAAAAAGTGTGCTCCTTTTGCAATGGTAAATATATTCGGGTTGAATGACTTCGCAATGGAAAATGCCTTCATATCGTCTTTGATCGTGGGGGTGGTGATGCTCATTACCAGGAAGTCGGGCTGTATCGTTTTGAGGTCATCTTCGAAATGACTCCACAGTTTCCTCTCAGCGGGATAATCAGCGATAAAGGGTGTAACCCCTATTTGCCTCAGCATGGAGGCGATGTATCCGAGGTCATTGGGCGGGCGAAGGGATGTGGCGCTGCCTCCATCCACTTCAGCCTGACACCTGTCTTCCCCACGCTGGTAAAGGCCTACGGGGGGATTAAATAAAATGGCCTTTTCTGATTTCATAGCATAGCCGCAATCAAGTTAACCTCCCCTAGCTCCCCTCCTTCGCAAGGACGGGATAAAGGGGTGGTAAAAAAACTTACAAAAAAGAGAAGTATGTACGAATTACGATTTGAGACTTCGTCGTGAGCGCTCAGTCGAACGATTGAAAAATTCGAAATCGTAAATTATATTATCCGTGTAAATCTGTATCCCTATTAATGTACGACGTAAATAAATACAACAGAAGAAATAACCCATAAGCATATATTGATAATCATGGGTTTATCAGTAAACATAATCTCCGTTGGACTGCCGCCTTCTTCTTTTTGATGCACTAAATAAAGATACCGAAAAATACCATAAAGTACAAACGGTATTGTATAGATGAGTTTTGAAGTGCCCAGTTTTTCAATCGTGTCTTTTGACATAGTATATAAGGCATAGCAGATCAAAGTAGATGCCGTTACGACAGCAATCATCTGATCCAGAAAGTAGGGGCTGTAATGCTCTAAGACCTTTCTATGGCTTGTAGCGTTATCTTCCAACAGAATGAGTTCATGCCTTCTTTTGCTAAAACCCAGGAATAGTGATAAAAGGATTGTACACAGGATCAGCCACTGCGAGGCGACTACGGAGATAATGACTGCGCCACCCAGCACCCTAAACACAAATCCTGCGGCAATAGAGACGACGTCGATGATCACGATATTTTTTAAGTAAATACTGTACCCTATATTGAGTAAGAAGTAGGCAAGGACGATGATCCCAAACAAGATGTTCATGTAAAAAGCAAAAAAAAGACTGGCAAGGCAAACAAGGACGATTATCTTAACCGCCGAGTTTTTCTTCAACTTTCCGGACGCTAGTGGACGCCGGGACTTGGCAGGGTGTAGTTTGTCTTTTTCAAGATCGACAAGGTCATTAATCATGTATGCACAACCTGTGATCATGCAAAAGATGATAAACCCGATAATGGCCTCGATGTCCTTTGATGGATTGAGTAGATTTTTTGAAAACAGCAAGGCGGTAAATACAAAGAAGTTTTTTATCCACTGCTCAGGCCGCATGGATAAAAGGACGTATTTAAGGATCATGTGATATTAGTTCTCTAGAATTTAATGTTCAAGGAATTTCAATGTTACATAATAGTAGCGCGAGATTTATCTCGCCTGAAGCAATTAAAAAGGCAGTCAACAGAAATAAGCGACTTGAAAGTCGCGCCACAACGGCTTTACAGGAGCCGTCTCCTGATTGCGATGTCGTTTGTAGAGACCAATGCATTGCGTCTCTGTGTTTTGGCGATCTGGTACAATTGCAAACTGATGTGAATTACCAATCGCCGTCAGACGTCTTCTACCAAGATGTACAGGATTTCAATCTTTTAGAAAAGAGATATCAAGGCTGGTTCAATCGAGGACGATTGAACCAGCGAAAAACAACCTGAGCAAACTCATTTTCTCTTCTACCATGTTTCCACACTATTTCCAGAATAAGAATTCATTAATCGGCATTTCCGGCGACGTTTATTGCCTTGAAATAAAAGGGTGGAACTTTTATCGAACCGTGCCATTCTGTCTTATCGCCGATTGCCACTATGTTATTAAACACCTCAAAGGCATTTCCGGCAAACATGCAGTCCTTTACCCTGCCGACAATTTCTCCGTTTTCAATCAGATAGCCAAGATCAATATTCACGGAGAATTCGCCCGCAAGGACGTTGCTCTGACCGCCGCCCAGTACCTGATCTACCAGCAGACCATATCTGATGTCTTTTATCATAGCCTCAAATGACATAGTGCCGGGTTCAACGGTAATATTTGAATTACCGGGAGACGGTTGAGAGGAAAACCCCCGGTTGCCATTTCCTGTGGACTTCGCTTTCATAATCCCAGCGGTTTGTAAATCGAAGAGATAATTTTTTAAGACACCTTTTTCAAACAAAGGCGTACGCTGTGATGGTGTACCCTCACTGTCACACGGATAACTGGAATCGGCCATATCGATTGTAGCGTCATCATAAATACTAACCCTTTCATCGATAATCTTTTCACCCAGCCTGTTTGTAAGAGGAGATGCGCCTTTTTGCACCAGCTTTCCGTTGCAGCCGGTTTCGAAAGTTGCGAGTAAATTTCCCATAGCCTTTGCCGTAACTATCACGGGATAAGCCCCAGTTTTTAGTTTCAATTCTTTTTCGGCAAGTTTCAAACTTCGTAATGCCTTATCGACGTGTTTGCTGAGGTCAGTCACAAGACTTTTTGAACCTTCTCCTTCTCCAATCCAAAGCAAACTTTGCCCTTTAACCTGCAATATTTCGATGCCTAAGCCAAATGATGTGGATGCAATGGAAATATCCAGTCCTTTTGAATTCATAAGCCTTAGCATTCCATACCCTTTACCAAAACCAACGCTGCATTCATAGCTGGAATTCACCGATAAAGCCTTCTCGATAGCTTCTTTTCCGATGTCTACACAGTTGTTGATAGGATAGTCTATGACGCGCTGGTCAAGCACGGCAACCTTTGGAAAGCTATTTTTAGAAGGGAAGTCAAAGGCGGCAACCTGACCAAACTTTGCACTCTCTAGGGCATTGGCAACCAGTTTTTCAGGCTTCCGAAAATCAGTGGTACTGGAAAATCCGATCCGACCGTCTTTAATTATACGGAGTCCAATTCCGCGAATAGATTTAGTATTTACATATTTTAGTTTGTTATTTTCAAAACTCACCGACCGTGTTTCCCCTTCTTCGTAAAGAACTTCCACGGATGGTGTCTGTTTTAAAGCCAGTTCCAATATCTTTTCTTCAATTTTATTCATGACATAAACCTCACTTTGCTAGAATTCAATGTTTTTATTTCTGATTCAATGCATTGTTGTATTTTGATCGCCATGATCAGCTTTCTACGGAAAACAATGCCATTATTTAGGAGAAATTACTTGTGAAACAATCGGTACTCTTCTTATTACTAATTCAGACAGGTTTAATTTCTTACTTGCATTATCAATGTCAATTCCCACTATAGTTCCTTCTGAATCATAGTCTACAACAATGCCTTCTGAAATTTCTTGACTTTCTGTGCTAGATTTTTCTGATAGTTCTATATATAAAGAGTCAGTATCAGGATAATAGCTTAGTTTCATATCGTTTTCAAAGTAGTCGGTGAATTTGTAATCTGGCATAATTGTAAAGCTTCATTGTTTTAATTTAAAACTAGCAGTTTTGTCTTCTTTCACTTCGTCAAGTCCTTCTGTTTTTATGCGTAAACGCAAATCGTTGGCGCTATCGGCATAGGCAATGGCATTTTCATAACTGACCTTGCCTTCCTTATAAAGATTGAATAACGATTGGTCAAAGGTTAACATGCCTTCTTGTGTTCCTTTTGACATCGTTTCTTTTAATAAACCAATTTCCTTCTTGATAATAAGGTCTTTGATCCTGGGTGTATCAAGCAATACTTCGAAGGAAGCCACCCGTTTTCCGTCCTTTGCCGGCACAAGCCTTTGTGAAACGATAGAACGCAGATTCAGTGAGAGTAACAGATATATTTGCTCATGTCGCTCTGATGGGAAAAAGTTTATGACCCGTTCTATTGCCTGATTGGCATTGTTGGCATGGAGTGTCCCCAGACAAAGATGACCTGTTTCAGCAAAGGTAATTGCTGATTCCATGGTTTCTGTATCGCGAATCTCTCCAACAAGAATGACATCCGGAGCCTGTCGCAGGGTATTTTTAAGCGCATCGCCAAATGATAAAGTATCTATGCCGACCTCTCTTTGGGTAATGACGGATTTTTTGTGTGGGTGCACAAATTCTACAGGGTCTTCTACGGTAATGATATGTCCCGAACTATTCGTATTTCTATAATCAATCATTGCAGCCAGGGTAGTTGATTTCCCCGATCCTGTCGCACCAACTACAAGTACCAACCCACGTTTTGTCATCACGATATCCTTGAAGATTTGAGGAAGGTTCAAATCATCAACGGTCTTGATATTAATTTTTATTTGTCGGATGACAAGACCTATATTTCTTCTTTGAAAGTAAATATTGACGCGAAATCGCCCCAGTTCCGGATAATACAGGGCAAGGTTCATTTCCATTTTCTCATAAAAATCTTTTTTTTGTTTATCATTCATTATACTTTCTGCAAGTATGCGGGTATCTTCGGCAGTCAGGTTTTTAGCGCCAAAAGAGGTGTTGATACCCTCTTTGCGGTAAACAGGTGGGAGGTCCACGGTAATGTAAATATCCGAGGCATCCAGACAAACCATTTCCTGTAATAGTTCCTTAATTTCCATAGTAAATAAGGTATTAGTTGTTATATAGAGAGGAATATATGTTTATAAAATCTGTGATGGTTTTACCACTCTTTCGATTTAAACCCCTTGGTATTCATAACCTCCATGAGTTTATCTCCTACCGCAAGCACTAAAAATTCTGACCTCTCTGCATACTTTATCACATCCTCATCAACATACAGGCTTGCCAGTACTCCTATGATTTTATTTTTCTCATACTCCGGAAAGTAGTCCCTGAATTCCTGAATATCCTTTATAAAATCTTTTACGTCTTCGCTGTCTAAAGTACTCTTTGTTTCGTCAATAAATACACATTCATCAGCCACTGCAATGGCATCGTATTCTTTTGATCTTCCGTCAGTGAGTTTCTTTTTCCTTCTCACCATCAAGTCCGTTACTTCAAGCCCAAACTCTTCTTTTACTATCTTTGGTATGCTTGGCGCTACAAGGTCTTCGGTTATTGTGCCGAGCTTTTTAGCCATCTCTCCCCACTTTATATTCATCTCCCTTATTTGCTGTCTGTTTTCTTCTTTATAGTTTAGCATTTCGTCCTTAAATTCTCTGAGTTCGGACTCGGTACGCATATGGGATTCCTTCACGCTGGTAATAAAATTTTCCAGGGCCCGTTCAAGCCTGCTAACCCTTTTTCTGTTACTGGCATGTTCTCCTCCTTCCAAATTTATTGTATAGGGATTTTCATTTTATTTAAACGGTTTTCGTGTCCGTAACCAATACGGTATGGTAAATAGTCTATGGATGACCTCCCCTTCATCGTTCGACTGAGCTCACGACGAAGTCCCCTCCTTGCGAAGGCAATGTCATTGAATTAAGCAAGTGCTCTCTTGTTAGGGATGAATTTGGGTAACTTATACCTTGTAAACCTTCTTTCGTAATGTCTGCCTGGTCTAATCGGCA
>JAUSDH010000158.1 GCA_030650655.1 Candidatus Brocadiaceae bacterium | reverse complement strand
CGGTAATTCGTGAGATATTCACCCCGTTAGAAAGGAGTCTCCGTCCGAAAGGGCGGAGTTTGAGAAAATACAGTGTGGGGAGGGGTTTGAAGCCTCTTCCAAACTTTCTAACGGGGGTCATTGAGATTTCACGACCCTTGTCCTCGTGAAAACGGGGCAAGGAACCCACCCCTAACCCCTCCCAAGAGGGGAATAATTTGTGCCATTGTAAAATATCTTGTCCTCGTGAAAACGGGGAGTGGATTTAACTTAAACACGGACAAACAAGTTTGTCCGTGCCACCCTAAAACCCGCATAAATAAAATGAAAATTCCTATACGATAGAGTTATTTTCTAATTAAAGCGTCATATATATTTTCTAAATTTCCTGCCTCTTTATAAATATTATAATTCGTCTCAATATGTCTCCTACCTTCCCTGCCCATAGTCGGCCATTCTTCAGGGTGGGCAATAAGATATTCCAGACGTTCAGCGAGTGCGTCCGAGTCTCGTTCTGGCACAAGAAATCCGCTTTTCCCGTTGACTACGACTTCCGGTATATCTGCGTGATATGTCGATAGTACGGGAACGCCCGATGCCTGAGCCTCTAAAAGGGTAGTAGGCGCTCCACCTTCACTATCTCCATTCTGTGCAGTTCCGCTGGGTTGAAGGTAAATATGCGCTTTTCCCAATTCCTCCACAAAAACATAATGGGATTGATAACCCAAAAAATGGACGTATGGACTAAGATTGTTTTCCTTAACAAAAGATTCGATGCTATTTCGTAATATACCATCCCCGATGATCCTGAATTCAATCTGTGGATTTTTGGATATTAAAATTTTTAATGCCTGTAAGGCATATATGAGCCCTTTTTTTTCGACAAATCTCCCGCAGAATAGGATAACAATTTTCCCATCAGAAGGGAATGTTCTTTCCTTGAAATTGATTTTTTCTGTGTTAACCCCAATATGTTGTATCGCGATTTTTTCGCCGGGGCATCCAATTTCCATGAGTGATCGTTTCATGTTATTCCCTTCAACAAGGAACAAATCTCCTTCCTTAAATAGCCGCTGATATGCCTTATTCCATATATCCTCACGAGGCAGTTGGGTTACATCGAATCCATAAAAGGTCGTAATCAGTGGTAGTTTAAGCCATCGTTTTATGGGAATCATTGCAACGCCTTGCGGCCCAAAATGCGCATGTATGAGACGAGACTTTTCTTTATTTAATACGTATTTAAAGTACAGGATATGTTCAAAATATTCTTTTTTATTGAGATACAGATAGTATCCCAAACGGTCTCTCAACCACCACCATGAATAACGACTAATTTGAGAGCAATCGTATATAGGACGAAAAGGGAATTGGTTTAAATGGGTTACCTGTGTAGTTAAAACAATCGGCTTATATCTCTTGATATTGGTGAGGTATGAATATATGAAGGTCTCGGATAGTCCAAGATAGTTGTTGATGGCATGGGCAATCGTTTGATTCACCAGAATATATGTTCAACGTATAGGATTTTTCATTTTATTTATACGGCTCACATGGCATATGCGATGCATAAATCCCCCTTATGAAGGGGGGGGCGAAGGGGGTTGTAAAACAGCCACGGGAAAACACAACCCCCTGTATCCCCCTTTGGTAAGGGGGACTAATTTGAATATCTGTGTCATCTGCGTAATCGGTGGTTCTAAAGTTTTTTTATAAGATATAACGGCTCAAATCCTCGTCTTTTGCTATGGCTTGTAGTTTATCCTGCACATATTTCGCATCTATCACGATCTCTGCTCCATCCATATCGGGGGCATCAAAGGAAGCGTCTTCCACGAGTTTCTCCATCACGGTGTGTAATCTTCGAGCGCCGATGTTCTGGGTACGTTTATTAACTTGTACGGCAATATCTGCAATGGCCTCGATGGCGTCATTTTCAAATCGTACCTTGATTCCCTCAGTTTCCAGAAGCGCCTTGTATTGTTTGATCAAGGCATTTTTGGGCTCGGTTAATATCCGTAAAAATTCCTCTTTTCCGAGATCTTCTAATTCCACCCGGATGGGGAATCGCCCCTGTAGTTCAGGGATTAGGTCGGAAGGTTTGGACACATGAAATGCGCCTGCGGCAATAAAAAGGGTTCGGTCGGTTTTAACCATTCCGTACCTTGTGTTTGCCGTAGTACCATCTACAATTGGCAACAGGTCTCTTTGCACGCCCTCCCGTGAGACGTCTGGACCATGTGTGGATTCCCGACCTGCGATCTTATCAATTTCATCAATAAAGATAATACCAAATAATTCCGTCCTGCGAATGGCTTCCTGCATGACTTTTTCCTTGTCAATGAGTTTTTCAGCCTCTTCCTGTAGTAATATTCTTTTTGCCTCGGCAACTGAGACCTTTCGTGCTTGTGCGCGTGATGGTATCACCTTTTCCAGCATGTTTTGGAAATCCATGCCGATTTCTTCACCTCCTGCCACGATACCTTGCAGTATATAAGGTTTTTCATGGGTAGTGATTTCCACCGTACGATTGGCAATCTCTCCGTCTTGCAATTTTTTCCGGAATTTTTCCCGTGTGCTTAAGCGCTGTTCTTCGGCTTCAACATTGGGCTGTTCGATACTTTTTGGCACAGGAGGCAGTAACAAATCCAGGAGTCTTTCCTCCGCCATTTTTTCAGCCTTTTCCTGAACGTTCTGGATCATTTCAGCCTTAACCATATTCACACCGATTTCGGTAATATCGCGTATCATCGATTCCACATCGCGGCCATGATAGCCAACTTCGGTGTATTTTGATGCTTCTACCTTAAGAAAAGGCGCCTTGACGAGCGCAGCCATACGTCTTGCAATCTCAGTTTTCCCAACACCCGTAGGGCCAATCATAATGATGTTTTTAGGTAAAACTTCTTCACGTAATTCATCGGAAAGCTGCTGTCTGCGCCATCGGTTACGTATGGCTATGGCCACAGCACGTTTGGCATTTTTTTGACCAATAATATATTTATCAAGTTCTTCAACGATTTTGCGCGGCGTTAGTTCCTTCACTACTTGATTTCCTCCACCTTGATATTTTTATTGGTATATACACAAATATCTGCTGCAACGTTGAGGGACTCTTCCACGATCTCTTTTGCGTTCAACGAGGTATGTTTTATTAATGCCCTTGCTGCTGCAATTGCATAAGAACCACCGGAGCCAATGCCGATAATACCATCATCCGGCTCAATAACATCGCCGCCGCCAGAGATCAAAAAGGAATGTTGTTTATCAACAACGATAAGCAGAGATTCCAACCGCCTGAGTACCTTATCCGTTCGCCATTCCTTGGCCAATTCGTGGGCGCTGCGCAGGACATTTCCCTGATATTGTTCGAGTTTGGCATCGAACCTCTCCATCAGGGCAAATGCGTCTGCCGATGAGCCGGCAAAGCCTACAATAACCTTATCATGATAAAGCCTTCGAATCTTTTTGGCGTCTTGCTTAACCACGGCACCGTTCATGGTAACCTGTCCGTCACCACCAATGGCGACCTGCCCGTCCTTTCGGACTGCCAGAATTGTTGTAGATACGATAACAGGGTTCACATTCAAATCCTTTGTATTAGAAAATCGGTATTGAGATTATTTTTGAATTAGCTTTTTAATGGTATCAATTTACAGAAGAGTTATCAAGGGTTTTCTCATTTGTTATTGTTTGACAAACAACGAATTGGACGTATAATTAAACCAGAATCTACCACGTATAATCTGTAAATGACAGGGTTAGTTGCTTACTATTTTATAGCAATTTATGATCGTATTTTTTGAAAGGAGAGGTATGCATTATGGTAGCCAAAGATATTATGAATAAGATTGTTACCGCTGCAAAGAGGAAGACGATTGGCAGGGATTTGGCAATAAAATTATTATCTGGCATGTACAGCGGATTGCCTGTTGTGGACGATAAGGGAAAGGTTGTTGGGGTGGTAAGCGAGTTTGATCTTTTAAAGGCCATTAGAGACGGGAAGTCGTTAGAACAGGTGAAAGCAGAGGATATTATGTCAAAAAATCCCATTTGCGTCTCCGAAAATACCCCAGTTGAAGAAATCATAGACCTTATGATGAAACATAATATTATCCGTGTGCCTGTCGTGAGAAACGATAATCTCGTGGGGGTAATATCCAGATGTGATATCCTCAGTAATATTGTGGAACCTGAGTTTGTTACGGTTTTTGCTGATTAAAATGACCATTTAGCCACAAATTGGCACGAATGAACACGAATAAAAAATGTAGCAGTTCAACTCGCCGCAAAGTACGCAAAGTTTTAAAGACCAAAAAAAGAAGAAGTGGAGAAAAGATGGATATAAAATGTTTTGCGATTTTGTTTTTTTCTTCAATTTCCCTTCTTCTCCATTTCTCCTTTTTTGTACCTTTTCCAACCCACTAATCGCTGGTTCAATCGTCCTCGATTGAACCTAAACATTTGGCTTTTTCATGGCTTATATTTATTTAAAGAACATAGTCCGTTCAAAATATCTGGTTCAATCTACAATATTGAACCAGCATTAGGCATTTTTTAAAGAACTAAGGTGGTACGTTGTTTCGTATTTTTCTTTGCGCCTTTGCGGTGAACTAACCATGGCTGAACAGACGATAAAATTTAGAATTTCCGATATGCATTGTGTGAATTGTGCCATGACGATTGAACGAAGACTTAAGGATTTACAAGGGATTAAGTCTGTCCGGGTCAATTTTTCCAACGTAACCGGGATTGTCACCTATGATTCCGATGTTACAAATAAGTCCTCTATTACAAAATACATAAAAGATATCGGTTACAGAGCACAGGAACAGACCAGACTGGACCAGGCCTCCAAGTCGCATATTCAGATGGGATGGCTTGTTTTTGGCATCCTGGCTTCTATCGTAATGATGGTATTGATGTATGTCCCCATGCCTGAAAAAATACACGTCTATATGCCTTATGTGCTGATGATTATTGCTACAGCCACGTTATTAGGACCGGGAATGGATTTTTTTATCAGTGCCTATAAGTCCATGAAGAACTTCTCTGCCAATATGGATGTACTGGTTTCGATGGGCATTCTGTCTTCCTACCTTTATAGTACTTTAGCAATTTTTGGTATCTTCGGCATGTCAGGCCATGCATTCTTCGAAACAGCAGTGATGTTGATTGCCTTTATTCGTATCGGGAAATATCTGGAAGAACGAGTGAAGGGAAGGGCAAGTCATGCGCTCCAAAAATTAATGAAACTCCAGTCTGATAAGGCACGATTACTGTCACCGGAAGGAAAAGAATTGGAGGTCAATGCCTCCTCCATTCACGTGGGAGACAAGGTCGTTGTTCGGGCTGGCGAAGTCATTCCTGTGGATGGTGAGGTTGTGGAAGGTATCTCCTCTGTGGATGAATCCATGGTGACG
>JAUSDH010000155.1 GCA_030650655.1 Candidatus Brocadiaceae bacterium | reverse complement strand
CTTGGATTGGAAAAACATGTATTATTTTTGGGGATGCGCAACGATGTCCCGGAAATCATCTCATGCAGCGATCTATTTGTTCTGCCCTCCGTCAACGAAGGATTTGGTGTCGTATTATTAGAGGCAATGGCCATGAAATGTCCTATCGTTGCGACGAATGTGGGTGGAGTGCCTGAAGTTGTCCTGGACGGAGAGACAGGGATACTCGTGCCTCCCAGAGACCCTGTTCAATTAGCCAGAGGCATTATCCGACTTTTAAAAGATCGCCCGCTTGCTTTTCAAATGGCTGAATGCGGATATCAGCGATTGGAGGCCTGTTTTGATATTAGAGAAACGGTATCGAAAACAGAACATTTGTATAAGGAATTGTTAGAAAGGAAATTGTGTGGAGATGTCAATTAAAGAAAATTTAGAACTGGTAAAACAAAACATTGCTAATGCAGCCGTAAAGGCATGTAAAAGACCGGAAGACATTGTCCTGGTTATGGCGACGAAAACGATTGATACGGAACGAATACGCGAAGCCATTAAAGCCGGTTGCCGTATTATCGGGGAAAATAAGATTCAGGAGGCCCTGAAAAAATATGAGGCGCTAAAGGACGAGGGAGCGGAATGGCATTTTATCGGACACCTGCAGACGAACAAGGTCAAAGACGTTCTTAAATTTGCAAATATGATCCATTCTGTGGATCGGTTATCTCTGGTAGAAAAGTTAGACCAGCGACTCCAGCATGAGGGTCGTTCAATGGATATCCTGATTCAAGTCAACACCTCTCATGAAGAAAGCAAGTATGGTATCTCGCCTGAAGAGGCGGTTACTTTAGTCAGGCAGACAGCCAGGTATGACACATTAAAGATATATGGACTCATGACCATTGGTTTGTTTACGAAGGACGAAGTAAAGATTCGTAAGTGTTTTAAGGTGCTAAAAGAAATAAACGACAACATTATCAAAGAGGGCATCGACAGGGTACAGATGAAATATCTCTCTATGGGCATGTCGGGTGATTACCAGATAGCGATTGATGAAGGTGCAAACATGGTGCGCATCGGTACGGCGATCTTTGGTGCTCGTAATACCCCCGACGCCTATTACTGGCCCTCAGAGAAGACCGATGCAGATAGGGCAAAACCAGCGTGAATCTTTATTACAGAGACGCGAAGATTGCAAAGGAAATAAATTAGGTCTTTCTCTGCGTCCTTTGCGCCTGGTTTGCGGTGAGAAAAAAAAGCACGAGTAGGATGGGTTAAGCAAGGCGAACCCATCATTAATTAAATTGGGCCTCCGGCAACTTTTTCAATGTAGCGCGAACTTCAGTTCGCGCTACAATTTCAACTGTGAAATTACTTAACATCAAAGTATGAAAATATTCAGGCTATAAATTGAAGGCTATTATAAAGACAAAACATTCAAAGGGAATGGAATATAAGGAAGTAGCTGTTCCAAAAATAGGCCTCAGGGACGTGCTTATTAAGGTCAAGACGGCCTCGATCTGCGGAACGGATGTGCATATCTACGACTGGACACGCTGGGCTCAGCATCGCCTCACACCGCCTCGTATCATTGGCCATGAGTTCGTGGGAAACGTTGCAAAGATTGGCGCGGAAGTGACCCGCGTAAAGATTGGAGACCAGGTTTCTGCCGAAAGTCATCTCACCTGTGGGGATTGCTATCAGTGTAATAACGGATATTCAGAGGTCTGCAGGAATTTTAAATTGTTGGGTGTTGATCATGACGGCACCTTTGCCGAATACCTCGTTTTGCCTGAACATGTGCTGTGGAAAAATGACCAGAAAATTCCCGATGAATGGGCAACCATCCAGGAACCCTGTGGAAATGCAGTTGATACTGTTCTTGCGGAGGATGTTTCTGCAAAAACGGTTTTGATTCTTGGCGCAGGACCGATTGGTCTCTTTGCTACCGGCATTGCTAAAGCATGCGGGGCCTCGTTGATAATCGTCTCTGATCCCAACAACTACCGGCTGGCCATCACCAAGAAGATGGGGGCACATATCGCTGTCAATCCCAGAAGGCAGGATGTTACACAAGTTGTCATGGAAGCCACAAAAAATAACGGAGTGGACGTTGTCCTGGAATTTTCAGGCAACAATCAGGCGCTGAATCAAGGCTTAAAGGCCATTACGCCCGGAGGGCGGATTTCCATTTTGGGTATTTATGAGAGGCGTGTCAATATCGATTTGAACAAGGACGTTATTTTCAAGAAAATCCGTATTTACGGGATTACCGGCCGCAAGATATTTTCTACATGGCACAAGACCTCGCGTTTCTTATCTGCAGGGCTTGTAGACCCGACCCCCGTCATTACCCACCGGTTTGCATTAAAGGACTATGAAAAGGGCATGAAACTCATGAAGGACGGGAAGTGCGGGAAGGTTATTTTAAGTATTTAGAGAGATTGTTTAGCCACGAATTAATACGAATAGACACGAATACTTAAAATATTCAAAAGAAGTGGAAATCGCTTGGCAAAAAATATCACGCTATTATAATTCCTTAACAGAAATTTGAAAGAGGTAATGACAAGAAGGGTATTTATTTTGTATAATACCAACAAAAACAGGAAACGGAGGAGTAAAAAACATATGCCAAAAATTTCACCAAAGCTTGGGGAATTTTTAGTAAAGACCACAAAGGCAAAGGATATTGACGATGCCTTCCAAAGGGTTTTCACTGAATATTTGGAACTAAAATTGAAAAATCTTCAAGAAACTATTGAACAGTTTCAAGCAAGATGGAAAATGACTTTTGAAGAATTTAAGAAAATGCCTAAATGCCCCTCTTTTGAAAAAGATGCGTATTCCTACGATGCCGAGCAGGATTTTTGGCAATGGGAAGAAGCAGAAACTTTAAAAAAACATTATGAATCCCTAAAAAAGGAATGGATGTAAATACATTTTTACTTTCCCTGCTGCATGAACTTTCCAGTCTTGAATTTGTAGAAAAAGTCGATCTTCATACAGAGGTATTTATCCTTAAAGGACGTGCGATTCTAAAGAAGAACAGATTTTTACAAATATATTTTAATGAGCATACTGAAACGACAGCCTTTGCGTTAATTGAAAATAGCAAGAGAATCTGGGGTATAGATTACGACAATATACGCGGATGGCATATTCACCCCGCCGAAAATCCAAAATCTCACATTAATATTGAATCCATGACCGTTGAAGAAATTACACACTATTTAAAAGAAGTATGGTCTTGTCTGCCATAAGAGATATAGCCTTGCTATATGAGTCAATGCCTGAGCAAAATCAGCATAAAAGCATAGATACGCCAATCGCTCAATTGCATTAGTTAACGTTACTTCGAGAGATGCCTTGAATTTCCATTTTGGGTATTTATGAGAGGCGTGTCAATATCGATTTGAACAAGGACGTTATTTTCAAGAAAATCCGTATTTACGGGATTACCGGCCGCAAGATATTTTCCACATGGCACAAGGCCTCGCGTTTCTTATCTGCAGGGCTTGTAGACCCGACCCCCGTCATTACCCACCGGTTTGCATTAAAGGACTATATGACTATCGGGTTAACTCAGCATAAGTAAAAGAGGAGCTGCTGCCCATGCTAATACAGGTTTTGAAATTCAAGTAGCCCCATGTTATGATACGATAATGTTAGCTTTTCTGTCATTATGGAGGCCTATTTGTTAGTTCT
>JAUSDH010000154.1 GCA_030650655.1 Candidatus Brocadiaceae bacterium | reverse complement strand
ATTAATGAATGCGTTGAAATTGCCAATGCACTAGCCCCTGAACATTTGCAGATTATGACACAAAATCCCAGGACTGTACTACCAGGTATCAAACATGCAGGTGCAATTTTTTTGGGCGCATACACACCTGTCGCATTGGGTGATTATATCGCAGGGCCATCCCATGTGCTTCCCACAGGCGGAACAGCTCGTTTTTCGTCTGGATTATCGGTAAATGATTTTCTGAAGAGGTCGAGCGTGATAACCTATTCCAGGTCTGCGCTTAAGGATGCTTATAAAGATGTAGTAGAAATTTCAGAGGCCGAGGGTTTGAACGCGCACACACAGTCTGTTCAAATCAGATTAAAAGGAGCACGCTTTTGAGTTACTTTCGGGATAATATTGAAAGGATGTCGGGATATATACCGGGTGAGCAGCCGAAGGACGGCATTTACATAAAGCTCAATACCAATGAGAATCCGTATCCACCTTCTCCAAAGGTCTTAAATGCTGTTAAAGAGGCGGTGAACGATAACCTTCGTCTTTATCCAGACCCTATCGTAACTGCTGCCAGGATAAAAATCGCCGAAACATTGGGTACAAAACCAGAATGGGTTATAGCCGGAAATGGTTCAGACGACTTGTTGTCTATCATCATACGGAGTTTTGCAGGACCGGGTGACAAGGTAGTTTTTCCCTATCCCTCTTATATGCTCTATAAAACACTTGCCGAACTGCAGGACGGGAATGCCTGCGCAGTGGAATTCAACGAAGATTATTCCCTTCCCGATGATTTTATCGTAGCAGATACAAAGGTCACGTTCATCGCAAACCCAAACTCACCTTCCGGAACGATGATTCCCCACAGCAAAATATCAAAGATTGCATCTGCCACAGACGGTGTACTCGTCGTCGACGAAGCATACGCCGATTTTGCCGAAGAGAACTGCCTCAGCCTTGTTGAAAAACACGATAACATCCTTATCCTGAGAACACTTTCAAAATCATATTCACTGGCGGGCATCCGTCTAGGTTTTTGTATTGCACAGGAACCACTCATTCAAGGGATGATGAAGGTTAAGGATTCGTATAACGTAGACCGGCTCAGTATTGCTGCCGTTGTGGCAGCCCTTGATGACCAAAAAAGCATGAGGTCCCATGTTGAAAAAATAAAAGACACAAGAAATTACCTCACAAAATCTTTGCAGGACATGGGATTCTTTGTATATCCCTCTCAAACCAACTTTGTACTGGCTCGGTGCATGAAAGGGGTTTCTGCTCATCATTTATATCAAACATTAAAATCCCGGAAAATACTGGTAAGATACTTTAATCTGCGGCGACTTGACGACTGCCTGCGCATTACCATTGGAACAAGGGAAGAAATTGATATCTTACTAAAAAACCTAAAAGAGCTTGTTGATACAAAAAAACATGCAAAAACAAGAGACGCCTGTTATCACTGAATAAATCCGAGATTTCTAAGGGCAATTCATGAATTGTCCCTACACAATTTTAATTCAATTAACTATAAACAAAAAATATCCCATGACAAAACGGACTGCCACGATCAACAGAAAGACCAAAGAAACACAGGTCGAACTAACCATCAACATCGATGGAAATGGAAACAGCAGCATCAACACCGGCATCGGTTTCTTAGACCACATGCTTGACCTGCTTACCAAACATGGACTGTTTGATCTGACAATCAAGGCAAGCGGTGATCGTATCGTCGATGATCATCACACGGTAGAGGATGTGGGAATATGCCTCGGCCAGGCAATAAAAGAGGCATTGGGAGATAAAAAGGGAATCCGGCGTTTCTCCAATGCAAGCGTCCCCATGCAAGAGACACTTGCCAATATTGCCTTAGACATCAGCGGAAGACCCGCATTGGTATTTAATGTGGCATTTCATACTGCAAAGATCGGGAATTTTGATGCCGAACTTGTCGAAGAATTTCTGAAGTCATTCACTACAAACGCAGGCATTAACCTGCATGTGAACGTCCCATACGGAACAAACGCACATCATATAGCAGAAGCAATATTTAAGGGGCTGGCCAAGGCGCTGGAAAACGCCGTTCGGTATGACGAGCGTATAAAAGATGTTCCCTCGACAAAAGGAATACTTTAAGGGTAAAGGAAAATTTTAATGTTAAAAAGATATATCAAGTTTTTTGCACCAAAGATATTTGTTCTTTTCTTATTTACTGTCTTTCTATCAACATCACTTTATGCCCAAGTTGCAGAAACACCCTGGCCTATGTTCAGGCATGACTTGCAGCATACGGGGAGAAGTCCGTACGGTAGCATTCAAAAACCTATCGTTAAATGGACGTTCCAAACGGAAGGCCCTGTTACTTCCTCTCCTGCTATTGGCGAAGATGGCACAATTTACTTTGGCTCAAAAGACAAAAAATTCTACGCTGTCACTCGGAAAGGCAAGCTTAAGTGGGCTTTCGAAACGCAAGGGGAGGTTGAATCGTCACCCGCTATCAGAAAAGACGGAACCATTCTCTTCGGATCGTGGGATAGTCACCTCTATGCATTAAATCCTGACAGTAGTATACACTGGAAGTATAAATCCGAAGGCGGCATCATCTCCTCCCCAGCTATCGCACCTGATGGTACAATTTATTTTGGATCGTGGGATAAGAAACTCCACGCCATTACCCAGGACGGTAAGTTAAAATGGACGCAAAAGACTGCCGATCATATTATGTCGTCTCCTGCTATAGCCCCAGATGGCATGATTTACTTTGGTTCTGGAGATTACTATTTGTTTGCAATGAAACCAGAAGGCAACGCTGTTTGGAGTTTTGGCACCAGATACCTTTTAGACGCATCTCCTTTGATAGCGCCCAATGGAAATATTTGCATTGGCTCTGAAGATGCTAAATTTTACGTCTTTCGTTCTGACGGACGGGTAGAATGGACATTTGATACCTTGTATGATATCGATTCTTCTGCCGCTATGGATGCGAATGGAAACGTGTACTTTGGTTCAGGTAATAATAGCATATACGCCTTCACACCCAACGGAAAACTGAAGTGGTCTTTTGAAACGGGCGCTTCTGTGAGCTCGTCTCCGGCAATCGGGGCAGATGGTACAATCTACATCGGTT
>JAUSDH010000144.1 GCA_030650655.1 Candidatus Brocadiaceae bacterium | reverse complement strand
ATGTCAGGCATAAATTGACGGGCAGTGTATCAACTATCTGCTTCAATATAGCATCCTTCACAAATAGAGATTTTGTAATCATGAGTTTGTCTCTATTGATCAGATATATCTCCAGGGTTTTCCATATACCTTTCCCTTTCCCCTGGGAGATTGCCCCTAACTCCTTAACATATCCTCCCATCAAAAGCTTGTCGAGTTCTGAGATTAAGATATAGTTGACCATTACACCGATAGGTCTGCCTGTCTCCTTTGTTAAAATAGGTGTCGAGATTGTAATTTCAGGCAATCCCCTGTGTCCGGCACGGTTTTCCACAATGGTAACGGCCTTCTTGCCCTCTTCAAAACATGCCTCTTTAGACAAATCTCTTCCCATTTCAGCATTATTTGTAGAAGCCACCACTCGCCCTTCCAGAGAGAGGATATTGATAGTATTAATTGTCTTGTCGAGGGAAAGCTTGTTCTTAACGAGGTGTTTATTAAGTTTATTACTGGTAGATGTATTGCCATGAATTGCTTTCTGCAGATGGGTTCTGATAAAACCGTCGCTGGCGAAATCCTGGGCACGTATTTTTGCCTTTTCCAGGAACTGATAAACCTGTCCTTCATAAGCCTCGGCAATAACCGTCAAGGTATCGAGGACGCGGTTCTTCACATATACCTTGTTTTTGGAGTAAATCAGAACGAACGTAACAAGGATAGGAATAAGGATAGCAACAACCCCTATGAATGCCTTCTCTTTCAGCGATAATTTAAATTTCCGCATGTAACATCTTCCAAATATTTATAGATGATTCATGTATTCTTGAAAAGAAATGTTTTATTGTAAATCATATACTGAATTTGTCGAAACAAAACCTGGCAACTTAAATCTCCAATAAAAATGGGAAAATATCTGAAATTCTGAAGAACCAAAAAGAAGCCGCTATGATGCCTCATTTATCTCCGGGAATAAGTACGACATGAGTTCTTTGGCAATTGGCCCCGCAATCTCTCCCCCGTGACCCGGTGTATGTTCCACAAGGATGACAAAACAGTATCGCGGACTGTCATAGGGGACGTAACCGACAAACCAGGCATGGTTGTCCTTCTGACGCCCGGTCTCGGCGGTGCCTGTTTTACCGGCAACCTTGTAAACATCTAATCCCGTGTTTTTGGCCGTACCTCGAATTACCACATCCTGAAGCGCCATACGTAAGATATCCAGCGTAGCAGGCTGTATGGGGAGTTTCTGTTTCTTTTCCGGTTTAAACAGACGAACAACTTCTCCCTGGCCATTGGTGAGTTTTAATAGTAAATGGGGCTGGACTAACGTACCGCCATTTGCCACTGCCGCATATACCCGAACCAACTGGAGCGGCGTGGTAAGCAATGCCCCCTGGCCAATAGCGACGTTCATGGTGGTTGCGGTGTTCATCATTTTGGGTATGTTTCCGCTTCTTTCGTGCGGAAGATCTATACCTGTCTTCTCACCGATGCCAAAATTCTTTGCCCATGTGTATAACGGATCTCCACCTAAATTCTTCGCCATTTCAAAGAAGAAGACATTGCACGAATAGGGTATGGCATCTTGTATGTTAACCAAACCGTGTCCGGATTCCGACCAGCATTTAAAAATGATATTTTTGTAATTAGTATAGCCAGGACACTCATACGTGGTCTGGGTATCTATACGATTTGTGCTCAGGGCGGCAGTCGCCGTGACAATCTTAAAAATAGACCCCGGAGGCAAGGCGCCTTGTATGGCTCTATTGAGGAAGGGTTTGGAAGGGTGTTTGATAAGCTTGCTAAAATCTTCATTCACATCATTGGGATTAAAACGCGGGTAGCTGACCATGGCAAGTATTTCGCCCGTCCATGGATCCATAACGATAATTGACCCCAGTTTTGTACCCAGCGATTTTTCTGCATATGCCTGAATCTGACTATCAAGGGTCAAATAGAGGTCGTTTCCGGGAACAGGGGGTCTTTCTAAGATTACTTTTTCAACCTGGGTATTTTTACAGGTGATTTCTTCAAACCGTTTACCGCGCTCACCATGTAGTTCGTTTTCATATTGTACCTCAACCCCTGACCTGCCAATGGTATCGTTTTCGGCATACCCATCGTAGAGCAACGGCGTAGTGTCAGTACCTGTAATAGGGGAACTCAGAATAAAATTATTCCACTTGTCACTATATGCCTCCCATTCTTCCTCATTCAGCTTGCTCATATACCCCAGGAGGTGCGAGGCCAGTCCCTGCTCGGGATAAATCCTTTTTGGTCTGGGAGTAACGCGTATGCCAGGATAACTATTCTGATTAATTTCTATTTGAATAACCTTTTCCCATGCAACATCAGAAGCTATAGGATAATAGGCAGCTTCCTCCTTGATACGAGTTGCCCGTCCCGATTTTTGCTCCACGTTTTGCTTGAGCCTTTCCACTTTTTCAACAACTTGTTTTGTATGACTCAGCAGCTTGTTCTGTGGAATTCCTAACAATTGAGACAATTTTTGTACCCATGCGTCTTGATTTTCATGACATTCACCACAGGTTTTTTTTGCATTTTTGTGCGCCTTCATTCCAGCAATGCGTGAAACTGCATTGTTATTACGAATATAATAGTAAAGGAGATTTTTATATTGGACGGTAATGTCAAAGGTATGTTGATCCACTGCGAGGATCTTTCCGTTTCTGTCGAAGATCGTCCCTCGTGTAGCCTCCAGTGTATATGTAGCAATACGGCGATTTTGGGAGATGCCTTTATATTTATTGCTTTCAACGATTTGAAGCTGAAAGAGACGAACGACGATACCGATAAAAAATAAAATGAAAATAATGAGTGTGATTTTGAAACGGTAAGGATACATGGCTCATCAATCCCTTATTGGTGAAAAAACTGTTGTGTTGGCTGTAATTTACTGAATATCCAAAACAGCACGGGAACAATCATAGCCGTATATAACGAGCAGATAAAAATCGTCCATATGGTTGCTGACAAGCTTAACGAATGAAACGAAAGTGTGGTATGCACCGCATACAGTATGTTGTAGATACATGAAAAGATGAACGTGACCAGAACCTGGGTAACTAAATGTCCCCGAAACAATATTCCCCTGATTGACCATACGAAAAAGCCCATGGCAACAAAAAAAACGGAGTTTACCCCAAAACTTCCTTCTGAAAACAAGTCTTTTGACATACCCACAAACCAGTTCGTGATGGTGTTCCGTTTGATATCTGCCAGAAAGGAATAAAATATCACCAACGGAAAATACAAATCCGGCGCCGCAGACCCGATGTTAATCCAGTTCATCAAGGTCGATTGAAAGAGTGAGACACCTAAGAGGATACAAAAAAACGTGAACCACCGCATAATTTAATGTATAGGAAATTCAAATAATTTAGTTCCTCCCCCTTGATGGGGGAGGCTAGGTGGGGGTGAAGGAAAAAGCTAATCACCCTCCCCTTGCCCCTCCCATCAAGGGAGGGGCATATTTAGTTGCCGAAGGCCTAATTTATTATTGTACTAAATAAATGCTTAAGAATTTCAAAATGGCAGCGTAACCGTCCCGGTTACGCAAAAAACCACAAAGGTCTTCGCTGGTTCAATCGTCCTCGATTGAACCGTAACGTTTCGGTTCAGGCTATAAGCTCAAACCAGCACAGAGGGCTTAACCGTGTCAACCAAAGTCATGTAAGGATGGGTGAAGCGGGCGAACCCATCACCAACATTTTTGTTGGGTGCGCTTCGCCCAACCTACAGACGTACACACCCCCAAACCCCTCTTTTTAGAGGGGAGACTTCGATGATTCAATCGTCCTCGATTAAACCGTAATGTTTCGATTCGGGTTACAAACCCGAAGCAGAACAGTGGCAGGAGGAAACTCCTGCCACCACAATAATAAGGGGAAAACTACTTTTGATTTTCATTTTCACTGCCTTTTAAAAGTAATTTCCAGTCCCATCTGCCATGAGATGCTATTACACCGCCACTGTCACTGGCAACTTCAGACTCCAGTGCAAGACTATGATAACTTCCACTAATGATAACTACATTGCTCAGACCGCTCACCTGTACCGGCGTACTGCTATTTGTTGTGGAATTATTACCCAATTGTCCAGAGTTGTTATATCCCCATGCCCACACCGTACCATCCGACTTCACGGCAAGGCTGTGAGAAGCTCCTCCTGCAATGGCAACCACGCCTGCAATACTGCGCACCTGTACCGGCGTACTGCTATTTGTTGTGGAATTATTACCCAATTGGCCATAGTCGTTATTTCCCCATGCCCACACAGTACTACCCGGCGACTTCACGGCAAGGCTGTGATAACCTCCTCCTGCAATGACCACGCCTGTAAGACTGCTCACCTGTACCGGCGTACTGCTATTTGTTGTGGAATTATTACCCAATTGGCCATAGCCGTTATACCCCCATGCCCACACCGTACCATCCGACTTCACGGCAAGGCTGTGAGAAACTCCTCCTGTAATATCAATAATCCCACTGAGACTGGAGACCTGAACGTGGAATCTCACTCTTCCAACAGTTGACCCTATCCCCAATTGGCCAGAGCTGTTACTTCCCCATGCCCACACCGTACCATCTGACTTCAGGACAAGGATGTGATAACCTCCACCAGCCACATATACAACATTACTGAGTCCGCCGATCATGACGGGTTTTTTTCTATTGATTCTGCTGAAAAAGTGCCATTTTGCGAAAACTCGCTTTTTTAAGTCGTTGCACTGTAGCATGTTGCAACTGCCCATTTTCCGGAAAGGGGGGTTTTTCAGCAGAATCTTCTATTAACAACTGATCCTATCCCCAATTGGCCATAGCTGTTATATCCCCATGCCCAGACGGTGGTCTCCGACGATGAATGGTTTGGCTCTGCGCTCCCCGCCGTTGAATTATTTGATGAGGTTACTGCATCCGTTGCCTCGTATGCCTTTACAGATTTGCCTATGGAAAGGACAAGACAACACATGACAACCAACGACATCATGAACACTGCACAATAAAAACTTACAGATTTTCCACGTATAACACGGCACATCATCTTCATTTTTGGTAACCCCCTTTCTTGATGTTCAAAGAATTTCAAACAATTAGTCCCTCCCATCAATGGAGGGGCGATTTGTAATTTGTATCACTGCCAAAGGCCTAACTTATTATTTGTACTACTTTGTTATAACCAGCACCTGCTCGATCTTTGAAAGATTTACCTTGGGCAATACCTTTACCGACTGAAAGAGGTCGCCTCCCTTTACTTCAGTTTCTACAACGGTAGCAATAGGTAAAGAAGGGGGATAAAATCCACCAATGTCAGAAGAAACAATATCGTCCCCCTTTTTCAGTTTTGCCCATCGCGGCACATATTTTAATTGACAAAATCCCGTAGCGTTCCCTTCGACTATTACCTGTTCGCGTGTCTGAAGAACCCTTCCCGGTATGCGGGAGGCCGGGTCGGTAATTAACTGGACAACACAACTTCCCCCGCTTACTGAAACAACTTTCCCAATAAGCGCATTATTCGACACCACGATGTCGTTCGGTTTTACGCCATGGTTAGAACCCGCATTGACCGTGATGCTTTTCCTGAAAGTCAATGAATCGTATCCGATAATATCCGCCGGTACCGGCTTTGTTTTACTCTTATTTTCAGCCTGGAATTTCGAAAGGGTATACAGTTTACTCTGCAGCTTGTATATCGTATCCTGCTGCTCCAGTATCTTATTTTTGAATTGGGAAACTTGTTCTTCCAGTTGTTTTTTTACGTGAGCATTACGCCAGCCAGAAAACACCTTATCCAAAAAATTATTGGCTGAATTACTGCAGAAACAGGTTGCCCATTGTAACGGTCTCATAGGGACAACGCAGGTCATTTTGATATGGTTGGAAATCTTCGGCGGTAAAAACAAAAAACTAAGGGATATTGCTAAAAGGATGATTATCGCTGCAATGGGATTTTTTAAGATATCGCTAAAACTAGGAGTGGATGTCCTCATCCTGTAAAACAGTTTTATATAAATCAAGATTTTCGAGGAGGTAGCCCGTTCCTCGCGCAACGGCTGTTAAAGGGTCATTGCCTACCTGCACCGGCAACCCCGTTTCCTGCGCCAAGAGCTTGTCCAACCCTCGAATCAAAGCGCCTCCACCTACCAGCACCAGTCCGTTTGTAATCAAGTCTGATGCTAATTCCGGTGACGTCTTTTCGAGAGTAGATTTTACAGCGCCTACAATTTTATCGAACGGCTCTTTTAGCGCCTCCCGAATTTCTTCTGAGGTAATAGTGGTCGCCCTTGGCAAGCCTGCAATAGCATCGCGCCCTCTAATCTCAAGCGTCAATTCCTCCTCTAAAGGATATGCAGAACCAATATCAATCTTAATTTGTTCCGCCGTTCGATGTCCGATATCCAGATTATAGGTCTTCCGTACGTATTGGACAATGGTTTCGTCAAATTCATCTCCCGCAACTCTGATGCTCTCGTGGGTAAATATATCACCGAGTGAAAGGACCGCCACTTCAGTAGTTCCACCTCCGATATCAACAATCATACTGGCTACCGGCTCACCCACAGGAAGACCGACACCAATCGCTGCCGCCTTTGGTTCAGAAATAAGATACACCTCTCTGGCGCCTGCGCGCTCTGCGGAATTGACTACCGCCCGCCTCTCCACGGCAGTAATACCCGACGGAATAGCAATCAATACCCTCGGTCGAACTCCCCACTTACGTTTATGGACCTTCGTGATGAAATACTTGAGCATTGCTTCCGTAATATCAAAATCTGCTATGACACCGTTTTTGAGCGGACGTATGACAGAAATACTGCTCGGAGCCCTCTCCAGCATGGCCTTGGCAACATTTCCCACGGCATTCCCGTTTAAAAGGACTTTATTTGTTCCTGGTCTTACGGCAACAACTGAAGGTTCTGACAGCACAATTCCATGTCCTGGTATGCAAACAAGCGTGTTTGCAGTGCCGAGGTCAATCCCCATGTCGGTTGAAACAAAGCCTAGTATGAAATCTAATGGATGCATTATTTTTCTTACTCCCAAAATAGTCTTAATCCTCCACGAAGAAAGGGTGATTAAGTGGATTTTATGTCCTGTTTTTTTCTATGGAGAAGCTTCTCATATGCTGTCTAATTTTTCACAAGTAGTGTTGCTTTTTATAGTTAGTGAATAGTGAGACAAATTATATGTTTAATACTTATAAAATGTCAAGAGGAAAGTCCGTTCCTGATTCCATACATTAGCCACAAAATACAAAAGAAATTGAGAAGTAGGGAGGTTGAGGGGTTGAGAAGTTGAGAGATTCCCATCTTCCTGTCTTCCCATTTCCTCAACCTCATCTTGGTTTTGCGACTTTTTGGCAGACAATTCGCCCTTTAAAAATGGACATGATAAGCATGATTAATGATGCCGTTACACAAAGGATTGAAAACCAGTCACCGCAAATAGTATAGAAAGGATTATATTTTTCGATTAATTTTATGCGAGCGACAAGTGTACCGCTAATCTCCCGATATTTCCCTTTGGAGTCTGACAACTTCGCATAGATAGCGCCATCAGGACCTACAAATGACGATATGCCCGTATTGGCAGCCCGTGCCATAGAGAAGCGGTTTTCAACCGCCCGAAACACCATAATGGCGAGATGCTGGTCAAGCTCTGCACTGTTTCGAAACCAGCCGTCATTCGTTATATTGAGCATAAAATCGGCCCCATCCTTCTTAAATTTTCTGATCAGAGACGGGACAATGTCCTCGTAACAGATGGACGAACCAAAAACAAAACTCCCATGTTGTGAGGTATCCAAACGAAACAACGCCCTCCGCTGACCGTGGGTCAACCCGATTTCATAAGGCACCAACTTAGCCAGAAATGGTAAATATTTTTTAAGAGGAGTAAATTCCCCAAACGGTACGAGGTGAATTTTATCATATCGATCTACTAATTTCCCCTCCTTGCTATAGTAATAAGCGCTATTGAAATAAATCTGTTCCTCTCCGATCAGAGTCAACGCAATACCACCCAGAAGTAAGTTTGTATTTAAGTCCTGTGACAATTGGATGGGTGTGAGCTGCGATAGGACGTCAATCTTTCTGCCCGTAAGTTCGGGATCGATATTAAGCAACCCGGGTATCATGGTCTCCGGCCACACGAGCAGATCAATCTGTTTTCCTTTGACACCCAACGATAGGTCAGTATATTTTTTGAGAATACTGATTTCGTCTTCTTCTTTGGATTGAAATTTTACATCCTGAGGTATATTTCCCTGTACCATGCATAGTGCGGGCCCTTCTTTTGGTTTATAATGATTGAGCCAGTAAAAACCATAAGACAGGATAGTTGCCAGGAGCACAAAAGGCAAAATACAGGCCAAGCCAAAGAATGCAAATTTTCGACCAGGAAAACGATGCAAGGAGGAGGAATTACTTGTGTTTCGACGCGCTGCAATATAGAGTATGAGGTCTACAATACCTGCATTTACCATAATAATGATAAAAGAAATACCATAGACCCCCGTAATGTCAGAGACCTGTATTACTGGCAAATATTGATATTGGGTGTGTCCAATAAAAAACCAGGGAAATCCGGAAAGGAAAAAGGATCGGATATACTCCAGCGCAACCCATGCAAAAGGCGCAACGACAACGAGTGGCAATTTCAGTCTAAAGATAATAACTCGGGAACAAAACGCAAAACCGAGAAAATAGGCAGAACAATACAAACTCAGCAATATCCAGGCAATATAAGTAACATGACGCAGCCACGAAAGCTGAATAAATATAAATACTGTCCCAATAAAGAGGGCGTTAAGACAAACATATCTCTCCTCTGTTACGATAAGTATGAACCATGGAACAAGGGCAATCCACGCCAGAAAGCCCAGGTCTGCGGGAGGAAAGGAGAGGCACAGAAGGAGAATAGTCAGAAAAGAAAAAATTAGGATTTTTACAAAATTTGTCTTGGCCAAGGTTTTAAGAAAATTATCAAAAATAGTTCCTTTGAAAATTAAAGGGCATAACATAAAACTCTGGAATTTTCCCTCGTAACTATATTATCATCTTGTAGTCTAAAAACAAAACTGAGAATTTAAGGTATTTAACAACTATCACAACCATTAAAAATCTGACTTATGCTTTTAGGTGTACATTGTTCAATCAAGGGTGGCCTGCATAATGCCTTTCACGAAGCAGAATCTCTGGGTATAGACACGTTTCAGGTCTTTACTAAAAATCAGAGGCAATGGAAGGAGAAAATTATTGACACAGAGGAAAAGTCAACGTTCCTGAATACTTATAAAACTTCCCATGTCAAAATGATTTTTTCTCATGCCTCTTATCTTATTAACCTGGCAAGCAATGACGATACTCTATGGGAGCGCTCAATAAAGGCTTTAATTGGTGAGGTTCAAAGATGTCACGACCTTGGACTTGATTTTACCATAGTGCATCCCGGTTCTTCAAAAGAGCTCGGCGAACAGAAAGGCATGAAAAAGATCATTAAAGCGCTGAAAACAACACTCCATGCAACCGAAAACTCAACCGTGAAAATCTTGCTTGAAAATACTGCCGGGCAAGGCACATGTATTGGTTACCGCTTTGAACATCTAAAACAAATTATCGATGGGGTTAACTCTTCACGGATTGGTGTTTGTTTTGATACCTGCCATGCCTTTGCAGCCGGGTACGATATAAGGACAAAAAGCGGATTTGAAGCAACCATGGAAGAACTGGACAACACTATAGGACTCAGGCACCTTCAAGCCATTCATTTGAACGATTCAAAAGGCGAATTGGGCAGCAAACGTGACCGGCATGAACATATTGGAAAAGGCAAACTGGGCTTGGAACCTTTTCGGCAGATCATGAACAGATTTACCCACATACCAAAAATAATCGAGACTCCCAAAGAGG
>JAUSDH010000119.1 GCA_030650655.1 Candidatus Brocadiaceae bacterium | reverse complement strand
TATTAGAAATTAACCCTTTATCCGTAACGGTGGATGACGAGGAGCTGTGCGCAATCGACGCAAAGATGGATGTTGATGATAACGCCTTGTATCGTCACCCTGAATTTGAGCAGATTAGCCAATATCAATAAGTATCTCCTGTTGAAGCATTAGCCAAAAAACACAGGCTTAGTTACATAAGTCTTGACGGGAATATAGGATGTCTGGTAAACGGTGCAGGTCTTGCCATGGCAACCATGGACATTATCAAGCTGCATGGCGGAGATCCAGCAAATTTCCTGGATGTCGGCGGTGACGCATCGCTGGAACAGGTCACACAGGCATTCAAGATTATCCTGTCCGACTCCAAAGTGAAGGCAATCCTGATCAATATTTTCGGGGGGATCATGAAATGCGATGTCATTGCGTCCGGCATCATACAAGCCATTCAGGAAGTAGGCATCCACATCCCTCTGGTTGTGCGCCTGGAAGGGACGAACGTTGATATTGCCAAAAAAATATTAGCTAACTCCGGACTCAGCATTATTTCTGCAAAAGACATGAAAGAAGCTGCAAGTCTAGTTGTAAAGGCGTCAAAGTGAGTATCTTAATTAATAAAGACACACGGGTAATATGTCAGGGCATAACCGGGCAGGCAGGCAGTTTTCACGCCGAACGAATGCTGGAATACGGCACGAAACTTGTCGCAGGCGTTACACCGGGCAAAGGTGGCACAACACACCACGGCGTGCCTGTTTTTGATAATGTCCTCGATGCAGTAACAAACCTTAGGGCAAATGCCTCGGTAATCTACGTGCCGGCTGCATTTGCAGCAGATGCTGTCATGGAGGCCGCTGAGGCAGGGATTGAACTGGTCGTTTGTATTACAGAAGGCATTCCTACCTTGGATATGGTCAGAGTAAAAAAATATCTTTCGAATAAGAAGACGCGTCTTATTGGACCAAACTGCCCCGGCATCATTACGCCCGGCGCTTGTAAGATCGGCATTATGCCTGGATATATCCATAAACCCGGCAATGTGGGAGTCATTTCACGCAGCGGAACACTCACCTATGAGGCCGTCTGGCAACTAACTCAACGAGGTCTTGGTCAATCCACATGCATTGGAATCGGGGGCGATCCAATTGTGGGTACCGATTTTGTGGATGTACTCAGACTGTTCCAGGAGGACAAAGAAACAAAGGCAATTGTGTTGATCGGAGAGATTGGCGGGAGCGCAGAAGAGGAGGCTGCAGAAATTATAAAGCAGGAAATTACAAAACCGATTGTTGGTTTCATCGCAGGCAGGACAGCCCCTCCTGGCAGACGCATGGGTCATGCCGGCGCTATCATTTCAGGCAACAAGGGCACTGCTGTTTCAAAGATTGCCGCCCTGAAGAATGCCGGTGTTACTATAGCTGACAGCCCTGCTGATATTGGAGAAACAGTGGCAAGGGTAGTCGAGCAAGTCAGAATTTCCTAACGTTGCTACGCCGTAACCGAAAAGCACCCTCTTATTCACACATTTGTAAGGGGTGAAATGAAGTAAGGCGAACGTAAGTTTGCTCTACAGAGTAGTGTAAAAACTTACTAAAACCTGTCCTCATGAAACTCGTCCTCGTAAAAACGGGAAATGGGGAAAAGAAGTTTTTACAAAGTAAACCCCTATGAGCCAAAGACTCCCAAAAGAGCATAAAAATATATCACCCTCCCTTAATCCCTCCCATCAAGGGAGAGAAAATTCCCTCGCCCCTTGTGGGTGAGGGGTATTTTCGTGTCAATACTATATAAAGATAAACATTAACGCCCATTCGCTTTGCTCACCGTCGCGGCCAGTGCCTACCACAAGCAAATCGAATTAAATCTCTTTTGAATGTATAGCAGGTTGGGATTCGTTTGAAAGTCTGTCATTTTCCTGAGTGAATGTTGCTTTCATATGCGCGGAAGACCCTTCTTGCCAGGTTTTATAACGGAAGAGGAAGACAAGTCCTGGAATAGCAGCCAGGGTACAGAAGATGAAAAAATGAACCCATCCAAACCATTCTGCCAGATACCCGGTGGGCGAAGCAACAATCACCCGCGGAATGCCCATGAGACTGCTCAAAAGCGCATATTGCGTGGCAGTGAACTTCTTGTTGCAAAGGCTCGCCATAAAAGCAATGAAGGCGGAAGCGCCCATACCGCTGGTGAAATTCTCAAAGGTAACGGTAGCCACCAACACATAATAATTGTGACCAGCCGAAGCAAGCACGGAGAATGCCAGGGTTGAGCCTGCCTGGAGGATTCCAAATATCCAGAGCGCCCGGAGAAGCCCGATGCGTAACAGGAGAATTCCTCCTGCAAGACCGCCTCCAATTATAGCGATTATGCCAAACGTCTTTGCAACGACAGCAAGATCAGTCTTTGAAAAGCCTATCTTCAGGATAAAAGGGGTTGTCATATTTGCCGCCATGACGTCGCCAACTTTATAGAGCAGGATAAAGGCTAAAATTTCAAATGCCCCTCTCCTCCTAAAATAATCGGCAAAAGGTTCGATAACGGCCTCACGCAGGGATTTTGGAGGGATTATCTGTCCATCGGGATTTGGCCCTAAAAATGTAGTAATGATGCCAATGAAAAGCGAAGCGGCCAGCAGCAGATAAACGTAATTCCAGGAAATGCGGTCAGCCAGAAATAAGGCAAAAGCGCCGGAAATGAGCATGCCTATGCGATAACCATTCGAAGCAAAAGAAGCGCCTAAACCAAGTTCTTCATCTCTTAAAAGTTCCCACCGGTAGGCATCGATGACAATATCCTGGCTTGCGCTGAAGAATGATACGAGCGCGGCGAGAAATGCTACAATCCAGGGGGATTCAGCAGGTCTTACCAGATAAAATGCCCCGATGGCAATCATAAGAAGGATTTGGCAGATAAGCATCCATCCACGCCGCCTGCCGAGGAATGGAGGTATATATCTGTCGAGGAAAGGCGACCAGAGGAACTTGACCGTATAGGGAAGCCCAACCAGTGAGAACATCCCGATGACTGCGAGGTTTACCTTTTCATCGGTCATCCATGCCTGAAGCGTGGAACCGGTGACGAGCAGGGGAATGCCGGAGCTTATGCCCAGAAAGAAAGTAACCAGCATCCGGTAGCTGAAAATAATCTTTAAGATAGATCCCTGCATAAACTTTAAATCAGGATTTCGATAATTTTATTATGCCACTAGCACACCCTGCAGAGACAGGTTTCAAACCTGTCTCTACCACAGTGACAATTTCGCTGGTTCAATCGTCCTCGATTGAACCGAAACATTTGGTATGATTACGTTTCACTGTTAAAATATCTGGTTCAATCTGCAAGATTGAACCAGCCTTGTGAGTTTTGTGTTAGTGACTTTGT
>JAUSDH010000135.1 GCA_030650655.1 Candidatus Brocadiaceae bacterium | reverse complement strand
TATGATCCAATGTCCGGCCTTTATAGGATGGTTCAATCCGGGGGGCTTTCCGATGCTGCCCATCCTGTTCATTACGGTGGCTTGCGGCGCATGTTCAGGGTTTCATGCAATTGTAAACTCCGGCACGACTTCAAAACAATTACGGAGGGAATCCGATGCGAAACCTGTAGGTTATGGCGCAATGCTCCTTGAAGGTCTTTTGGCAGTGCTTGCTCTGGCAACGGTCATGATGCTGCCAAAAGGGTCGGATATGCTTAAAGAAGACCCGAACCTCATATACGCTAACGGTATTGCCAAATATTTGGGCATGATGGGGATAAATTTCAGCGTGGCTTTTCCTTTTGCGCTGCTTGCTTTTTCAACGTTTGTATATGATACCCTTGATGTGTCCACGAGGTTAGCACGATACATACTGCAAGAGCTTTTGGGGTTACAAACAAAAATCGGCGGGGTTATAGCAACAGTAATCACCCTTGCCGTGCCGTTAGCATTCCTTCTGCTTACCAAAGAAAAAGGATACATGCTGGCATGGCCAATCTTCGGCATAAGCAATCAGCTCCTGGCAAGCCTGGCGCTCCTTGCGATTTCTGTATGGTTGATAAAAACAGGAAAGAAGTCGTTCTACGTAATAATACCCATGATATTCATGATGACTGTTACGCTTTGGTCGCTTATCCTTCATGTATTGCATTCCTTGTCGAACATGCTTGGCGGACCATCTATTAAGCCTGACATGATAATATCCGCAACATTCGGCGTAGTTCTGTTTGCCCTCAGCCTGTGGTTAATTTGGGAGGCAGTTCGAGTGCTTGTGCTCAAGCCGTCAAGAAGTAAAGAACCCTGCATAGTAAAAAATAAGTTCATTAAAGACTGAATCCGAAGCACGAAACCCAAAATTCGAAACAATTTCAAAACTACAAATTCAAATGTTCCAACCCTCGTTTCCAGCTTGTCAGCTTTTTGTTTCGGATTTCGTGCTTAAGGTCTAGCGAGGCGAAGCCTCAGACCAGTGAAACACAGTTGAGAGTTGACAGTTGAAAATGGTTGGATGGTTAACAGCCATTCAGCCATTTAACCATTTAGCTTAGCCATAAAATTGAATATCGGATTAATATGACACAAGAAGAAAATATACCGAGGAAAAATAATTTTTCGTCTCTCGGACGCAAACCCGTACCGCACTTTCCCGGATGGTGGGCTGCGCTCGGTCCTGGGGTCGTGTGGATGGCGCTTGCACAGGGCAGCGGCGAACTGATCTGGTGGCCGTATATCGTTGCGAAATATGGCCTAAGTTTTCTGTTCCTGTTGATTCCTGCGTGTCTCCTGCAATATCCCGTTACTGTAGAGATCGGACGCTACACCCTTCTTACCGGCGAGAGTATTTTTCATGGTTTTATCCGCCTGAACCGATGGTTCGGCATATTTCTCTGGGTGCTGATGACGCTCTCATTCCTGTGGTTCGGCGCATTCGCCTCTGCGGGCGGGACGGCGATGGCGGCATTGACAAACTTTCCTTTAGGTTGGAGCCAGCGCGGTCAAACGCTATTCTGGGGTTACACATCTATTGCGATATTCCTCACCGCCATCATTTTAAGTAAAGTGGTTTATACACTCATTGAACGGTTTATGAAGGTGGTGGCGGTAATCACCGTTGCCGGACTGCTCTGGGCATGTCTTCAGCCAGAGGTATTGCACTCTGCGCCCTCGTTCCTGAAAGGACTTGTTGGACCACATAGTCCAATGCCGCATCCATGGGATAATCACGATGCTACCAAGCTTCTTACAGCAATTACCTTTGCAGGACTGGGTGGTTTCTGGATTCTTTTTTATTCCTACTGGATGCGTGACAAGGGTAATGCCATGGCTGACCATATGGGTCGTATCACTGGCCCCATCAAGGGTAAACCCGAAACAATCACCAGAGACGGGAATCTGCCGGACGAATCGCCGGAAAGTGCTCAACGATGGAATTCCTGGAGACGTTACCTTGCCGTTGATTCCCTGACGGGCATCTGTGGAAACCTGTTTACTACCCTCATGACCTGTCTGCTGGCCTATGCCCTGCTTTTTCCTAAAGGTCTCCTGCCCAATGAATACGAACTGGCTGTAGTGCAGAGCAGATTTTTCGAAGTAAGCTGGGACTACGCAGGTCGCATGTTGTTTCTTATCGTAGCTGCGGCATTCCTGACTGATACCTGGCTTGCCACTGCGGACGCCGTCAGTCGTATGCAGGCTGACATCGTGCACATCCTTTTCCCCAAAAGTCGCCGTTTTGAACTGCGCCACTGGTATTATTTCATTTTGGGTGTATTGACCGTGATTACATCTTGTACCATGCTGCTCGATGCACCTGGCCCACTCATTCTAACCAGCGCTGTTATCGGTTTCATTGGTACGGTAATTTTCCCAGTGGCCCTCTATCTCTTGAACCACCGGATGCTGGCGCCAAA
>JAUSDH010000133.1 GCA_030650655.1 Candidatus Brocadiaceae bacterium | reverse complement strand
TAGAGGTAGCTAACAACGAGATACTTTCAAAAACCATGAATAAAGGTAATTCTATTGATGATATTTATTTTACCATTAAGGCCATAAAACAGGCATCCTACAACATGAGGAAGCATCTCGATGTAGGTGTAAGTTTCGTTTATCCATGTCCCATACCTTCTGGTAATGGGATAACCCATGAGCAGGTTTTGGAAGAAAATTTGTGTTTTCTTCGCAAATTAAAAAGTGAAAGTTACATGCCAGACTCAGTTCTTATAACTCCTGGTGCACCCCTGCCTGGAACTGCTTGGCAATTAGAACCTGATCGTTTTTGCTTTGAGATGCCAGAAAATTATATCCAGATGCTTTTACGTTATGAGTATGAATTGACGAAAGATCCAAGCACATGGCCTGAACTGAATATCTCCTTACATGGAATAAAGTTCATGGAGATGCTTAAGATGGCTGGGTTCATGGAGAAAAAGGTTCGAGAAATAGGTTATACGGTAAACGTTTCCGATGAACATTGCCTTGCAGCAAGAAGTGCTGGATTTGTAGGTCAGATAGGTCTAGAAGAATTTAAAATGAAGAGTGATTTGGCTTTATTAACAACAAACTACAGCTTCCTGAGAGACGTTTACCAAAAAATAAACGAATACAGCCGTAAACTGGCAGAAAAAAACTTTTCTTCGACAAACTAAGTTTTTTTTAAGGGAGAAAGTGTTCGATGATGACTAGGCGTGTCGTTATCACAGGTCTGGGAATATTGGCCCCTAATGGCAATGGGAAAGAAGCATATTGGGATGCACTACTCAACGGACAATCAGGTATTAAGAGGATTGCTTCCTTTGATCCCTCTCCTTTCAGTACGCAAATTGCAGGTGAGGTGAAAGGTTTTGATCCTTGCGCTTACTTTGATTCAAAATTTGTAAAAAGGAGTGCAAAGTTCGTACACTTTGGTGTTGCAACATCGAAGATGGCAGTAGCAGACGCTGATATTGACCTGAGCAAGGAGAATAGGGATAGATGCGGTGTGTGTTTTGGAACAACGATAGGGGGCGAGAATGAAATATACGAAGGCCAGTACAGGCGATTCCTGGAGCGTGGTCCTGAAGCGATACGCCGCCTTACTGCGCCTGAACTTACACCTCATATAGCGACAGGTTATATATGTTCAGAACTTAAAATTACCGGACCTAATGCAACTATGTCTTCCGGATGCTCAACGGGCTTAGAAGTTGTGAACTGGGGTTATAAAATGATAAAGAGTGGGGAGGTCGATGTGGCAATTACAGCGTGTGCAGATACCCCCGTTTTCCCTTTTCCGTTGTCTACTTTATGTTCTCTGGGAATTCTTTCAAAAAAGAATGAAGAACCCGAGAGGGCATCGAGACCTTATGATAAAGATCGTGATGGTATGGTGCTCAGTGAAGGTGGAGCTTCAATAGTAATGGAGGAACTGAACCATGCCCTGGATAGAGGGGCAAATATATATGCGGAGATCGTGTCCTATGCCTCTACATCCGAGGCACAAGACGTTGTTCAGGCAGACGGCAGTGGACAAGCATTGGTCTCTGCCTTGGAGCAAGCATTGATAGCCGCCAAAATAAGGGCAGAAGAGATAGACTATGTCTGCGCACACGGAAATGCTATGCCTAGTTATGACGTGGCAGAAACAAATGCCTTTAAAGCATACTTTGGAAACCATGCGTATAAAATACCAATAAGCTCCATTAAATCTATGGTAGGCCAGGCATTCGCTGCTGCGGGAGGGTTTCAGGTAGTGGCAACAAGCCTTTGTCTAAAATACGGATTTGTCACTCCCACAATTAATTTGGATACGCCTGATCCTTTATGTGACCTTGACTATGTTCCTCATCACGCCAGACGTTTCACCATATGCACAGCGCTGATAAATAGCCATAGTGTGGGCGGGACACACGCTGTTCTGGTATTAAGGAGATATTCTTAGGAATGTAGCTTATGTTTGTAAGTCATGTGACGTTCATTCTTATATCACTATTGCATGCCGGGCTTGGAGTATTTGTGCTCTTAAGAAACCCAGCAAACATCATTAACCGGAGATTTTGTGTCTTTGCTCAGACATTTTCTGCCTGGGTATTTTTTGTTTTTTTTATCCTTCAGACCACAGATCCCGTATTAGCAACCTTTAGATTGAGGCTGGTCTTTTGCGCAGCGGTGTTCATTCCATCCACATTTTTCTTTTTTTCATCCGTCTTTCCTGATTGTATAGAAAGGCCAATTGATCGATACCTGAGCGTATTCTTCTTTGCCATAAGTTTCCTTCTGTCGTTTTTTTCTCCCTATATTGTCGAGTCAGTTTCTTTTGTAAAGCAACTGCCGCAAGCCGGGTATGGTCGGTTGTTTCCTGTATTTTGTTTTTACTTTACGGCTTGTATGGCGTATTCCTTATATATCCTTTATAGAAGAAGTATACGCTATTACGGTATAAAGAGACTGCAGGTTCAATATTTGTACTTTGGGGTTGCAGTATCCGTATTTCTGGGGGGCATCACAAACTTTCTTTTACCGGCAATTGGTATATGGCAGGTTGAGAGATTTGTTCCCCTTATGTCGATTCCTATTCCGCTAACTGTGGCTTACGCTATTGTAAAGTACCACCTCATGGATATCAGCGTAGTAATTAAGCGGAGTACTGTTTACGCTGCCCTATCCATTGTCCTCAGTATCATCTATTTTGCTGTCGGCCTGATTATGAGCAGTATCCTCCCTGTATCAGCGTATAAAGAAACAATCACTAACATGGTTTCTGCCATAGTGATGGTTTTAACCTTTATACCAGCGAGAGAATCAATTCAGCACCTCATTGAGAAAACCTTATTCCATACCAAGTACAGCCACCCAAAGATACTGAGCGATTCGACTGTAATGTTTTCATCTATCCACGATCTGGATGGGCTTCTCCATTATGCTATCCAATATTTATATGATTCTATTGGAATTGATAAGATATCTATACTGCTAAAGGACGAGAAAACCCAGCATTACAAGCTGAAGGCAGCTATAAATTTCCCCTCTGATAAGAATCTGTTTCTTCCCAGCCATGATGCTATTGTTACCTGGCTTTACCAGAATAAAACCGTTCTTTCTAAAGATCAGTTGAACCGTTTTAAGCATAGTGAGGCTGAACACATGGTAGAAGACACATTAGTCTCTCTTGATGTGGATAGTTGTATTCCAGTCTTACAAGAGAACAATCTTTTCGGGATAATTCTCCTCGGAAGAAAGGTTAACAAAAAGGTCTTTACACAAGAAGATACACAAATGTTTCTTGCCTTCTCCGGTCAGTTAGCCATGGCGGCCAGAAATGCGCGTCTTTATTTAGGACTGAAAGAGGCCAAGACCTATAGGGACAATATTCTTCAGAGTTTGAAAAGTGGGGTTATCGTTGTAGATACGAATGAAGAGATTACCCTTATTAATAACGAGGCAAAAAGAATCCTTGGGCTGAAGGAAACAAGTTCATCTGAAAAAATACTTATGCGCCTAGGGAAAGATACTCATCAACTATTGAGACATACGCTTAATAAGGATGCTGAGTATCAGAACTTAGAAACTTTTATTGATAGAAATAGTAAAAAAGTCCCCTGTAGTATGTCCATAACTAAACTCAAGACTGAGGACGAGCAGAAACTCGGCTCTTTAATAATTCTGACAGACACGACAGAATTGAAATTCCTTCAGACGGAAAAACAACATGCCGACCGATTGGCCTATCTCGGCGTCCTTGCTGCTAATATTGCCCATGAAATAAAAAATCCACTCGTGGCTATAAACACATATTTCCAACTGCTTCCTCACAAAAAAGACGATCACGAGTTCCATGATGGATTTCAGAAAATTGCTCTCAAGGAAATCAGACGGATTAACAGAATTGTCGAAGATATGCTAGACCTGGCGAAACCTTCGGAACCTTTAATGCAGCCAATAGATCCTCAGAGTGTGATATTGGATACCATTAACTTTTTGAGGCATACCGCTGCAGAGAAAGGCGTTGAAATAACGACACTTTTAGAAGAAAAAAGATGCGCGATTATTGCAGACGAGGACAAAATAAAACAGGTGCTCTTAAATATTTTGCAAAACAGTCTTGATTCCCTGCCAAAAAATGGGAGTATTAAAGTCAGTACGAGCTTTATGGACAACCTTTCGGAGTTCAGAAGAATGGCGAAATTAAATCCTAACAGCGTTTTTTTCTCCTTTGCTTCTCCCTTCTTACGGGACCCAAACAATACTCAGTATTTTCTTATTAAAATTTCCGATAATGGCGAGGGAATCCCTGCCGAAAAGATTTCACATATCTTTGAACCATTTTTTACTAATAAAGATAACGGTACCGGACTTGGACTAGCTATGGTATATCGAATCATAAAGGATCACGAAGGATCTCTCTATATAGAAAGTAGCGAAGGTGCTGGAACTGATTTTTATATTAGCCTGCCATTAAATCGCACGAATACAAATGCTATTACAAACTCCCTACTAAAAAAAGAAGTATTGAAAATGGTGGAAGAATAGCTTCAATTCATTATCCTTGGAATTCGCATATTTCCTGAAACTTTAATCAGGAGGTGGGGAAATGAAAGTCGCCGGTTTTCATTTCCCCATTCCTTTTCGTTTAAACGATCTTCCATAAGATTGAGAGATTGTGTATAAGGCGATTTCCTCTTAGAAACACTTTTATATTATATACTTACTTACTTTTCTTCTGTGCCCTTGATGGCCTTACCTTTGCCTTCTTCTCTAATACAGCCAATCTTCTTAGGGTGTTTGCCTCACTCTGTATATCCACGTACTTCTTAAGCAGGTTCGACCAGGAGATATCGGGAAACCCATTGGGGTTCATATGCGCCAAACCCTTTCTGACCAAAAAGGCATCGTTCTCCCACATATACAAAAAGTCCTTTTCAATTTTACTTGGTTTTCCATCTTTTGCCCAAAATTCGCCGTAGAAACCACCTAACAGATCAGGATATTTCTTCGCCACAGGGACTGGCGCCTTGGGTCTGTTCTTAGGCATGGGATAGAGTACTCCATCATCATAGAGAGATTTAATCGTAGCGTAGGAATCACTCACATATTGAAAAATGGAATCCGATGCCTTATCCATGGAGTCCAGGTAATCCCGGGAAAACCTTGTAGAATGACACTGTTCACAAACTTCAATCCACGCCTCCCGTCTTGACATTAATTCCTTACTATTATTGATGTAATCAGATGGTTTTACTCCTTTAAAGATATTGTCATAAAACAACACGTTTCCTTCACCCATGATAGCCTTCCTGACCATATTATGCGAATACTGTCCTTTATAGTACATATGAGAGGATTGACAGGTAGAAGAAATATAGTTCGCATCTTTTAATTGTTTATTCCAATCCCAGCCATGACCTTCGATAAAATATATAGAGCCGTGCTTAGAGTCTCTGTAATATTCAATATCCGGGTGATCTTGCCCGTTATGGCAGGGTTTGGCACGCCTCCGGCTTTCTTGATTCTGATGCCTTAAAGGCATGACGGGTATGGCAACTCTCGCACTTGTGCTGGATGTTATGCCACATATCGCAGCCCTGCACAATATTTTCGCCTACGCAGCCCATACATCTACGTCCAGGTTGGCATCGTAAGACTTTGCATGGCTCTCTCTGCCCGGTTTCCAGTCAGGAATACCGTATTGTTTTTCTGATTCAAATTCATTATATTCCTGTTTGTGGCATGTACCGCAAAGGGCGGGATTGGACATCACTAAATCTTTTTCATGATCCAATTTTTCGGATCCAATTTTACCATGACAATCAATGCAACCCACCATTGTAAGCTTCTTTCCGAGGTTTTTTTTCAATCTCTTCTAATTTCCCCTTCTGATAACCCTGTAGTTTATCCAAATTGGCATGGCTACTCTCCGCCCATACCTTTACTAAACCCGGATTTAAAACCTTGTGACAGATTGTGCATTCATCTGCGTTAAAAACTCCTTTTGGCTCTGCGGGTGGCGAATAGAAATAGTCCGGCGCCCAGTATCTTTGGGTTGGGATAGGTTTCCAAAATTCTCCGTATGGTCCCACCCCCTTATCCAGCTTTTGAGCATGTAATACACCACCAAAAATACCAAAAATCACTGACACAGCAACAAACGGCAAAATACCTCTCATGAATAACTCTCCTCCAAATAATTAAAAAAATATTATTAAGAACGAATCCTGTTTTAAAAAACAAGTCAATCACAATCTAAATAATTTGTACTTAGTTTGTCATGAAGTTTTATTGTATAATTGCTTTAATTCTCAGTCGCGCACCTTCAACTTCAACTAATGATCCAGCAGTAATATCTTTATCAATTTCAAAAAGGATTTCAAGGATATTTATGAAAAAGATAGCTTTATTTACTTTACTATTCCTCTTTGTTGTTGGTTGCGCTAATAGTCGCGGTATGAAAGTGCTGATTGTGCCTGCGTTAGACAATCAATTAAAAGAAATACAGCAAATTCCTTTGCACGCAGGACTTTTTATCGATCCATCTCTGTATCATTTTACTCAGGAAGAATGGCAAACAGACATGATTGCAGGCATACATCATTACGTATTTCCAATAGGCGAGCCACTGGCTAAAAACATAGAAAAAATGACGAAGAGGGTATTTAACAAGGTTACTATTCTGAACGAACTGCCTAATCGTGAAATAATTGAAAAGACCGGGTTAGATGTCATTTTAATGGTGCAGTTAAAGGCTTCAAGGCTGGAATTGATTGTCGAAGAATCAGTTTGGCGGGCTATCGGGAAACATTATCTATCGATACATGCTTCTTTCTTAGACAAAAACCTGAATAAGATATTTGAAGATGAGCTGGCGGTGGAAGGAAAGAATTTGGATTTGATTGATTTTGAAACAGAAGGTGGATGGTGGAAGATTTCTGGGCCAAAATACGGCCCCGCGGTGGAAGATTCTATCGAAAAGCTGGTCTTTAAGCTTGCCCAGAGATTAATTGCATTCAGAGAAATAATCACGAGAAAATAGCTATTTTAAAAATAAAAGAATTTTTTTGACAGTTATGGAAAGTTTTATTAAATTGTAGTCATGAAAACTATCATAGCGAATGATAAAAATTATTTATACGAACTATTAAAAAACAAATACCACACATCTGAGGTTGTGCGTGCTCGGATAGCAGAGATTAAAGAGAATGCAAGGAAAGACGTGGTAAAAGAGTCTCTCAAATCTTATACGGTCAAGTTTAGAGGCCCGGTGATAGATAGCTCTTTCGAGAAAACCCTGAGAATCATTTCCAAGCGTCTCTTTGATAAAGGGAAAATTGACAATCTCCACACCTTTAAAGAACACGGACTCGTAGAAGCGAATATGACCGCTACGTTGACGGAGGTCAAGTCCCTTATTCAATATCTTATGAAACCCCATCTTGTATTGCACTGCAAAAAAGGGATTGTTAAGGGTGCAAGCAATTTATTGATAATCGATGAGTCAGAACAAAACCAGCTTGATAATTTTACACCGGACTATGTTCACCGTAATTATATTACCCATGCTGAGTCGTATGAAAAATATACCGGAAGGCTTGATGATTATTTGGTTTTTAACGGATTGCCCTTAACAGCAGAAAAAATAGGACGGGAACTTCGATTCAACAAAATCGAGACAAAGAACAGGGTCTTCACTACCACAGGTTTAAAGGAAATTTATTTAAACCTCCAATTTATCGATTTGATTCTTAAGTTGGACCTGGAACAACATTACTTGAAGCTGAGGACTTTTAGTTCTCAGGAAGACGACCTTAAAATGGTCGAAGAAAAGATTGAAGATCTTGGTTTCTTCTCCGAGGTTTTCGACCATATAGCATCAAAAGACAATCCTTTATTATCCAATGAAGATTTATTCTTAGATTTAATGAGGATAGAACACATTATAGAAAACAATAACTGGAAGACAATACCGGCATATGCAGGATATGTCTACTCCGCAGCGAACAGACTCAACGGACAATTTAAACTTCTTGAAGAATACAACCTTTTCTTAACCTATGCGAATTGTATTGAAAAGTTTATTGTTAAATTAACCAATAAATTATTTAAGCACAAATCAGATATCCGCAGCGAACATCACAATTTAACGGCAAATTATAACGAATTAAAGAAGCTTTCCCTGGTTTCGAATCATCCAATCTTACAGAACGATTACCAGGAGCTTCTGAATGCCTTTAGTAAATTTCTGGCTTACCTGGATTTTTTGACAATACGAGATACGAAAGCCGGTGAATCAGATAGACATCAGGATGTTGTTCATCTTGCCGAGAAGCCTTCAAAGAAATTTGCTACGGCAATTAAAAGATGTATTGAATCGGTTTTCTCAGTAACGATTGATATTTCTACAAAGCCATTTATCCAACGTGATCAAGGTCTAAAGACAGAAGAGGAAGAAGACCTTCAAAAACTCATTAATAAATTTAATGAAACCCTGGAAAAGTTATCCAATTTGAAGACTGCTAAAGGTGACGATGCCTCTTTGGAAGCAAGGAAGTGTGTACCACAGCTGACAAATTTATCTGACGTCCTTGATCAATTAAAAGTCTTAATTAAGAACATAGAGAGTGGAACGAGTAAAGATATACAGTACCCCTTTAAAACTATTTTTTTTAAGTTCAATAAATTCGAAATTCTTTACCGGGATATGAACAATCTGGGCATCATAGGTACCCAGCAGGAACAGGAGTCGATTCATGGGATATTGGCGGATTTACAAAAACTTCTCTTTGATAAGCCGCTGAAGGGAAAAGCCTACCAGGAAATCATACATAAAATTAGCTCTCTGGAAGATTTTGTTACGAGTAAAAATAAATCATCCCGTGGAAAAGGCACCGATGCCAATGCAAATATGCAGGGACTGAATCAAAATCCTGTTTTTAAAAGCATTATTGACATTAAAACGGGCATTCAAAATATTATCGAAAAAGAAGCTCAAAGTAAAAATATCGATACCTTTAAAAATGAAACCGAATTTTTTTCATTCAGCGCTAAGGAATTAGATGGTTTCCTGGAAGGTATCGAACTGTTGCATGAAAAATTAAAAGATACCTGTTATTACAAAAATATATCGGAGTTTGAAGCAATAGAAAAGAAGCTTGATCGCTTGATTGACGAGGTAAGAGATATCGAATCATACATTTCAGCCCATACCAGAAGTAACGACAAAAAGGTATCAAAGGAACCGGATGTTCATATCGACTATTTAAAAAGTTCGCAGTTGACACGAAGAAATCTTGAGAAGGCCATTCTCCTTTTACAAAACCAGATTGCCCAAATGCACGGATTTATCCACGCCATTGAAAACTATTTACATAGGCACTCGTTTATCCATTCAGGGGTGGCAACCAGCGTGCTTTTTGATCAAATAACCTATTTATTAAGCAATATCGATGTAAGGTTATTAGACATGACCAAGCCCGTAGAAAATATGTTTAATGAAAGTGTCAATACGATTTTCCATTATCAGGCAGGTGAAACATTTACTGAGCCAAAGAAGGAAGATATTAATGACCTCATGAAAGAAATTGAGAAGAGAACTATTGTCAGGCAATACCAAAACCACGAAAACGCATTGTCCGATTTGCAGTTAAGTTGACCACTCTTTTTACCACACGCATCGCATCCCATCGGCAGTATTTTAAAATCTTAAAATCGAGTCGTAGTAACCAACGAGGCTTTACACAAATCTGTGCATAATATATATGTCTACCAAACCGAGTTTTTGGTGGTTAAATGCCTTTGGTACCGTACCAACAATTTTAAATCCAAGTTTTAGCCATAACTGGATTGCAACGAGATTTGTACTCACTACAAAATTAAATTGTATCGCAGAAAAGCTAAGTTTTTTTGCCTGTTTTATGGAGTGTATCCCCAATGCCCTGCCAATTCCTTGCCCGCTTGCCCCAGGATGTACCATATAAGCCGCATTTGCGATATGTTTACCCAGACCAGGCTGATTTTGCCTTAATATGTATGTCCCAAGAATTTTGTTATGTAATTCAGCAACGTACGTGTGAACAGGGGGCGACATCCATAAGGCCTTGCAATCCTCTTTGCTTGCCTTTGGATCAAAGGTAAAGGTATCGCCTTTCTTCACCACCTGATGAAAAATATCCCATATATCCTCAAAGTCCGTATCTTTTGCCTTCCGTATTTTAATCATGCAAGCACTTCTGGATTTACACAATTTTTCGGCTTCTGCCCGTTTAACACAGCAATAATATTCTCCGCGGTCATTACGGCCATTTTGGTGCGGGTTTCCACCGTGGCGCTGCCGAGATGCGGCACTAACACAACATTATCCAGTTCCGCAAGACCTGGTTTTAATTTTGGTTCTTCCTCGTAGACATCCAACCCTGCGCCTGCAATCTGTTTATTTTTCAAGGCATTCACCAATGCTGATTCGTCAATTATCGCCCCGCGTGCCGTATTGATGAGATAGGCCGCCTTTTTCATGAAAGAAAGCTCCTTTGCGCCAATCAAGTGTTTTGTCTTTTCAGATAGAGGGATATGGATAGAAATAAAATCCGATTCTTTCAGCAGCGTTTCCAAATCTACTCTTTTAGCGCCAAGCATCTCTTCCAGCACGGCATTTTTGTTAGACTGCGTGGTATAAAGCACCTTCATACACCACCCCCTCGACCGCATAGCCATTGCCGTGCCAATCCTGCCGGCCCCAACAACACCCAGGGTCTTTCCAATAAAATCACCACCCAAGAGCATCATGGGTGCCCACCCGGTAAATTTACCCGCACGGGTCAATCTGTCGCCTTCAACAATTCTCCTTGTTATCGCAAAAAGAAGTGCCCATGCCATATCGGCCGTACTGTCCGTCAATACGCCTGGTGTATTGGTTACAACAATCCCCTTTTCGGTAGCAGTCTTGATATCGATATTGTCGTATCCCACGGCATAATTGGCAATAATCTTTAAGCTTGTCCCTGTATGTTTTAAACAGGGATCTGCTGCCTCACTCATCACACGTGCATCTATCTTATCCGAAAGCATCGCAACTATAGCATCCCTGCCATTTACCTGCCTCAGAAGCTCATCATAAGTCAACGGTCTGTCATACGGATTTACCTCTACCGTTCTGCAAAACTTCTTTAGTATATTAATTCCTTCTTCAGGAATTTGACGGGTGATATATACATTAAATGACATCTACTATTCCCTTTTAAATGTACATCTTGTGTGTCTTGATATATCTATAGTATTACTTTTGTAAAAACTTCTTTTTTTAGGAAAGTTTCCCTACCCCCCTGTGTCCCCCATTGCGAATGGGGGAAAGAGAGGGGTCTTTTTTAGTTGCGGCATTGCAGCGCTATAAATTATTCACAATATTCTTTGTACAAAAGCATATAGTCTACAATCATTTTCGTCGCCTCAGGGCGGAAATCCTGTTTAAGCTCTTTATTTTTTAAGACTTCTTCTGTAAGCCTCCACACCTCACACCAATCATAGTCCATAACCTTTTGCCCAATTGTAAGAGCCATAATAATTGAAACTGTAAAACTGTCCTTCATCAACTTATGCGCTTCTTCAAGTAAAGGCAAAGCCTTCTCCGGGTGAAAATAATCATCCATTATGGTCAAATAACCTATGCAAAATATCTCGTCTGCGCTGAGGAATTCAGTATCCAATTCTATAACTGACACGTGATATAGTAACGCCAGGTAATACGCATATAATTCCGCATTATTTTTCCCGTCAAACCTCCACGAAAGGGCATTGATCACTGCCGCTTTAACATCTATTGGATTTTCCGGAGACGTCAAAAACTCTGCAACTTCCAAACCCATCACACCTTCTAAATGTGCCCTTTCCACCATCTTAACATCCAGATACGCCTCGTAAAACTTGGTAGCCGTAATCGGCGAATCTGCATGGGTGACTGCTGAAAACATAAACAGCACGTTTAATAGAAAAACTATCTGTAATATTTTTTTCATATCGAATTTTATCCTTTAGCAAATCTATTTTTAGGCTGTCCGCTTTTTATATGTTTCATTGAATATGGTATCTGCCAGCCATTTTTTGAAACTCTGATTGTCCATAAATTGTTTGAAAAGCTCAGTGTGATCTGTCAGCATCTCTACAATGACGCGCTCAAGAGCCTTGTCGTGTTCAATTCGGGCATTTTGCTTGTCATTCTGGTTTATGGCGTTTTGATAGGCTTTATCTGCAGAAACCTTTCCCGGAAGTTCTTCGGCTATAATCTTTCGTATTTTATCAGCGTCTTTCCAGTCTATATTTCCAAATTGATCGTTGAATGTCCTGATGATGTTGCTCAGTCGGTCCAGTTCCGGTTCTGCTTTTTTTCCTCCGCCTCCAATTAAAATAGGATCAATCTCTGCATTGTCGTCAGCCAACTGGATTTCATGAACAGCTTGTATCTCTACGCGGTAACTGTCCATATCTATGGTTTCAAGGATTCCTTTGGATAAATCATCTTCTTTTGGAGCAGGCAATTTTGGGATCAAAAAATTGAGGAATATCGACAGCTTTTCCCATTGAGAATTGGCATAGGGGAGAATGGATGCGAGGAAGTTATACATTCTTACAAACGCCTTTGCTTTGCCCTTGAAATCCACTTGCCCATCTTCGTCAAGTTCAGCATTATAATTGGCGACGCACCCATCCAGAATCGGATCGATTTTTTCTCTTGTTTCACCCTTTAGGAAGAGCGACACAACGTCATCAATTTGAAGCTGCGTGTAAACCTGATACCCATCAAGAGCAGCCTTTAAATCATGAAGTTTATTAGGGTCTGTTTCATTGCTCAGTATGGTCGTTCTATAGTAATCGGAAAAAGCAAATTGAATGACTTCAGCATCGTTCATGAAATCCAATACGAAAGTATCAGTTTTAAGAGGATGCGCCCGGTTGAGGCGCGACAAGGTCTGAACTGCCTTGATCCCGGAAAGCTGTTTGTCCACATACATGGTATGTAAAAGCGGCTCGTCATAACCTGTCTGAAATTTATCAGCAACAATAAGAAAACGATAGGGATCATTCTGAAAGGTGTCCGGAATATTATTGCTTGGGAAACCGTTTAAATTCGATTCGGTGAGATTCTTGCCGCCGTATTCATATTCCCCCGAAAAGGCCACGATTGCTTTATACGGCGATTTCCGTTCAGTCAGATAATTGCAAAAAGCATGGTAATACTGAATCGCCCGTTCAATGCCGCTGCACACCACCATGGCGCGGGCATTGCCGCCAATTTTATGGCGGGCAATCACCTCATCATGAAAATGATCAACCATGATCTCCGCCTTCTGGCGAATAGCGTAATTGTGAGATTCTACATAACGGCGGAGTTTCTTCCTGGCGCGCTTGGTATCAAACTCAGGATCGTTTTCAACCGATTTTATCAAGCGGTAATAGCTGTCAACCGGTGTATAGTTCTGCAGAACATCAAGAATAAAGCCTTCCTGAATCGCCTGTTTCATGGTGTAGACATGGAACGGACGGTGTTTGACCGTGTCGCCATCCTTAAAAGGCACGCCGAATATTTCCAGAGTCTTATTTTTTGGCGTAGCGGTGAAAGCAAAGTAGCTTGCGTTGGAAAGCATCTTACGGGAGGTAATAATCTTGTTGATGGTATCTTCAATATCCTCTTCCGGTTCTGGTTTGCCGAATTGCGCCTTCGGTTCTGCCAACACCATATTCATTTTTGATGCGGTTCGTCCGCCCTGGCTGGAGTGTGCTTCGTCTATAATAATGGCAAATTTATTGTTGCGATGATGGTCGCCGATCTGATCCAGCACAAAGGGGAATTTCTGAACTGTGGTAATGATGGCCTTCTTGCCCTGCTCCAAAAACGAGCGAAGCTGTTGTGACCCTTCTGTAACCGCTCCAACAATGGATGAAACCTGCGCAAAGCGTTTGATAGTATCGCGAAGCTGCTTGTCCAGCACCCGGCGGTCAGTAACAACAATAATCGTATCAAAAAGGGCTTTGCCGTCTTTTTCCAGTCCGACAAGATGGTGCGCAAGCCAGCTTATGGAATTACTCTTGCCGCTTCCGGCTGAATGCTGAATAAGGTATCTCTTACCGACTCCATCAACTGGTGCCGAAGCAAGGAGTTTTCGCGCCACATCAAGCTGATGGTAACGCGGAAATATCTGTTCATATTTTTTTTTGCCGGTTTTCTCATCTTTCTTTTCTATGATCTGGGCGTAGTTTTCCAGAATATTGGTAAGACTGTCTTTCTGCAAAGCCTCTTTCCAGAGATAATCAGTGGCGATTCCCTTGGGATTTGGCGGATTTCCAGCGCCGTCGTTATAGCCTTTGTTGAACGGCAGAAACCATGACGCTTTGTCTTTCAGATGGGTGCACATCCGCACTTCGTGGTCGTCAACGGCAAAATGCACCGCACAGCGCCCGAATTGAAACAAAAGCTCGCGGGAATCCCGATCTCGCTTGTACTGCTGAACCGCATCTTCCACAGTCTGCTTGGTGATTTTGTTTTTCAACTCAAAAGTGATTACCGGCAGGCCGTTAATAAAAATTGCCATATCCAGGGCAAGCTTCGTATTATCCATGCTGTATTGCAACTGTCGGGTTACGCTAAAAATATTCTGACTGTAAAGCTCCTTAGCCTTTTCGTTTTGCTCAGAGGGCGTGCCGTAAAACAGTTCCAGCTTTACATGCCCATCGCTTACGCCGAGTCGCAAGACATCAATCACGCCCCGCTTGGCAATCTCACCCTGCAAGCGATGCAGAAACTTTGTGCGATTGGGTGTGTCCTCACCCAGAGAAAGCGCTTCAAAGGCTTTAGGTTGGGTTACCTTTACAAACTCCATCAGTTTGGCAAGGTCAATGGCGTGTTCGCGGTCGTAGTCTTTAGAATCGCCCTGCACACAACCGGAGTCGTTTATTAAGGAATGAACAATAAGGGTTTCAAGCCCTTTTTCAGACATGTCAGTTACATGCGTCATAAGTAATGCTCTCCAAGGTAACAAACGAAAATGAGCGAAAACAAAACAAAGAACCCAATATACCATATATAGTGTCGTACGCCTTTAACAAGTACCATATAGTGCAATATTTTGTCTTGCAAAGGAGGCCCTGAAACATCTTGCGAAAATGGGCGAAAACAGAACTCCTACGTTTGCTCATCATTTTCCAAGCCCCCGTGAAGAACTCCAAAAAGGCACATACGCTGAGTCCCTTCGAGATTCGGATATGCTAACTTTCTTGATCAGACCTGCGTCTAAAGCTGCGTTGATGATGCGGGATATCTGAGCTCCCTTAGATTCATCGAGTCCAAAACGATCCCGCAAAGATTTGTTGGTCATATTTTGGCGCTGCACATACTGAAGACATGCATGAAGATAGCACGCCCTCACCCTATCTTCCTTGCTCATATCGTCCATAGCTTGATGTGCAAAAAGCACTGTACGCGTAAAACCTTTAGGAACTTCAAATAAGGGGGCAGGAAGTTGAAAAAGCTCGGTTTGAAACACAACCTTATCAATGCCGCTCCCTCGTTCTTCACAAATACGAAACCTGCGCATCAGGGATGCCATGGCTTCATTGCGGGACTTGGGAGGAGTATCGACAAAACGATCCACTGAGACAAGAGGTTCTCCTGGATTGGTGATTTCGATACGGTCGTCAAATATTTCGACCATGGAGCTGCTACCGGTTTCGAATAAATCCTGATGAAACAGCGCATTGGCCACTAATTCACGGATACATGGGAACCGTCTTGCGCAACGCTTTTTCAATAACTTCATTGGTAGGCACCAATGCCATCACATAACTGATAAGACCTTCAAAACCAGCGGCATATCCCTTTCCACCCAATTGTTCCTTTTGGGTTTCGATTCGGCCTTTACCCTTGTATAAAATTACCCGCATTGCTTTTCGTTTGATCTTAGGAAAATCAGCCAGTTTACGAGCAAAAAGAAGAGCGCCAAGATTGGTAATATTATAGCCTCCTGCAGGGCAGGAAGCCAAAAGTTTATCATTAATAAGGGCTTCGAAAATGGGCGCGTGGCCATCGGGTAAAGGGAGCTCCAACAACTCAAAATAGGCTGGATAGTCCAAAAGTTTCATGACCTGTTCGGGACTTTGATGCTCAAGGGCTAATAGGGCTTCAAATGGAGTCTGGTCAAGGCATCGCCATAACTCTCGTTCTTTTTCAGAAAAATCTTTGAGTTTCTTTTTGTAGGAACCCACCCGAATAAATTCTATTTGTTGAAATTTGACTGGATGCTGGAAGGCCGCCGCAATCTCAAGAAGGATAACTTTTTTCCCTTCAATGTCCAAATGGAAAAACCGGAAATGAATTTTAGGGCTGAGCCGTTGCAATAACCAGTTTTCCAGTTCTTCGTTGCCCACTCGTGCGCTATTGGGGTCAAATACGGTTCCAATGATCTCGTGTGTCTTATCATCAACACCCCAGACCATATAGCTGGTGGTTTTGTCCAACATGGCAGCGGAGTTTGATAATGCAGAAATGTATTCGCCAATTTCAGAAGGCTCGGCATTATTGTGTTTAAACTCCACCCATTCTGTCTCTGATGGAAGTTTGCGCAGTTCGTTTACAAGACCGGCAATATAGTCACTGGAATAGGTATCCGTCATTCTTCCGCCTCCGCTGTTTCTAATTCTTCTTCGCCTTCGGGTTCGTCTATTGATTCATCAATTGTATCATCAATGCCGGC
>JAUSDH010000118.1 GCA_030650655.1 Candidatus Brocadiaceae bacterium | reverse complement strand
GTTTTTCAAGAACCAAACATCAATAAAATCAAGGATTAGCAAATGGTCTTTATAAGTACTACAAATGAAATCATGAATATTAAACTTTAAGTTTAAACATTCTTAATTTCTTGTTTTATATTAATCGCAACTTATTGCTGTCATTGGTACTTATAGCAATTTTCTTTTTTCTTAGCCTAACACCTATGGGGACATGGGGGAGGGCGTTCTTTGCGTCTCTGCGGTGAGCTGAACTGTTACAATTATGAGTGACCATCTTATTACAGAAGTCCTGAAGATCGAGGAAGAGGCTGACCGCATTGTGAATGAGGCCAGGCAGAAGGCAAAAGAGATTACTGCCAACGTTCACCATGAGACTAAATCTATCGAAACAACCTGTGAGAATGAATATCGTAAAAAACTGGATATAGTAAAGGCAAGAATCGCCGAACTGCAAAAATCTGAAGAAGAAGGTTTGAGAAATGAATCTGAATTGTTAAAAAAGAAACTTCTCAATATCAATAGTAAAAGCATGGAAGACGCCGTTACGTGGGCAGTAAAACACATTTACGAGAGCTAGTATGGCTATTGACAGGCTTAATAAAGTAACTATTGCGATTCATGCGAAAGATTCCCGATGGTTTCTCAGTCAGCTTTACCAATTGAATGCTGTCCATATCATAGACACATTTTCACACATTGATAATTCTTCTATTTCTTATTTCCAGAGATTCCCTACGGTAATCGAAGAAATAGAGAAAAATATCCAAAAGTTGAATGCCATCCTTTCTGTCTTGAAAATATTTAGCCAAAAAAAGAAAAGTTTTGTAGAAGGTATCTTTCCCATCCCAATGCAAGTCACTCAAAAGGAGTTAGATCAGGCATGCTCACGTATTGATATCGAATCCATCTCCAGGGAATGTCAGGTTCAATACGAAAAATATTCGGCTTTTCAAAAACAGCACAAGCAGCGAAAAGAAGAAATAAACAAACTTACTGATTTTTTGCCTTTGGCGGATGAATTAACCCGAATAGGGTGTATTCGGAATGTCTCATTTTTTTACTGTAAGGTATCGGAGTCTCGATGGAATCGGGTTTTGAAGGATGAGCAGTCCTGTGAGTATTTTGCATGGCAGATTGTTTCAAAGACCGATGAGAAATTGGAAATCCTTTTGGCATATTTAAACCGCGACAAAGACGCTGCACTCAAGATAATCGCAAAATTCGACCTTAAGGAGATACCTTTTCCCGTTCTCCCGGACAACGTAAAAGATCACGTAGATAAATTAGTTTCGGAATTAGCGAAGGTAGTTCGAGAGGAGCATCTCATTCGCCAGCGTTTCCTCGAACTATCCAGCGAATGGCGTTCTCTGGAAATTTTATTGGGATATTGGGAAAACGAGAGAAACAAGATGCTTGCTCAGCGCAGGTGTGCCATGTCTAAAAGGATCTTCGTGTTGATTGGATATGTTAAAACAACAGACAGGTTGCGGATCGATTCAATGCTCGGTAGCGAATTTCCGCATGCGTCGGTTTCTTATGAAGAACCGTCACCGAAGGATAGCGTACCCGTTTCTATAACACTCAACAAGTTCTTTAAACCTGCCCAACTATTAATTAACATGTTTGGACTGCCCAATTATTTTACCTTCGATCCAACACCCTTTGTCATCGTATCTTTTTTAATCTTCTTCGGGCTTTGCTTTGGCGATGTATTTTATGGGTTATTTTTAACTGTCTTTTCTGCATGGATGGTCAGAAAATACAGGCACTCAGAACCGCTTTCCAACTTCATGAAACTTTTCTTTTATGCCGGTATTAGCACGATGATCTTTGGCGCCCTAACGGGTGGATGGGCGGGGGACTTATATAACCCGAGGTATTTAGGGGAAGAGAACCTTTTGTTAAAAGTAAAAGAAAGGCTCATGCTCCTCGATCCTCTTTCAAAACCGGTTATCGCACTCTTAATTGCTATAGGATTGGGTGTATTAAATCAATTTTATGGTATCGCGCTCAGGATGTATGGAGAAATTTTAAGGAAGAATATCCTGAATGCCATATGTGACGGGTTATTGTGGCTCATTATGCTGCCAGGATTTTTGATTTTGATATCGGCCATTTTCCTGAAAGTGCCTGGTTATCTTGTCAGTGTCGGAAAATACCTTGCCATTATCGGTGCAGTCGGATTGATCTCGACGCAAGGGCGCAACGAAAAGGGGATTGCTGGCAAAATATTTACAGGAATTGTTAGCTTGTACGGGATTGTGGGTACTTATGGATGTTCCAGTTTCATTGGAGACATCCTTTCCTACACCCGTATTCTGGCCCTCAGCCTTACAACTACAATTATCGGCATGGCATTTAACATCGTAGCGTCATTATTTAAGACGGGGACGTTTATTGGCTTGATACTGTTTATAATTACCCTTGTCACTGGCCATATGTTTAATTTTGTTATGAGCATTCTTGGCGCCTTTATTCATCCGGCACGATTGATCTTCCTGGAATTTTTTGGAAGATTTTATGAAGGAGGCGCCCCGAAGTTCCAACCTTACGGTTTTGGTAACCAGCGCATAGTTCTTAAAGAATAAGAGAATTTGTAACAGTTCACCGGAGGAAAAAGATTTGACAAGATAACAGGATAGACATGATATAAATCCAGTTAATCAAAACTATTTATCACAACCTGAAGGAGGTTATAGGGAATACAAAAATGAGTCAAGTATTTGTGTTGGTGTCAGTGGATAGTGTCAGTTACAGACATAGACTACTGATTGTCAGCTTGTGTTAGTGTCAGTTGCTACGGGAAAACCTATAGGACTTATTCTTGATTTTGGGCAAAGCAAAGTTGAGGTTAAACGAAAGGTCAAGGATTTAAAGTAAAAGATATACAGGATGAAAAAACTATCATGTAAATCCTGTTCATCCTGTCTAAGATAGCTGAACTATTACCGAGAATTTATATGAGGAGTATAAAATCATGATAGAATTACTGAAGTTGTATTTTGTGCAAACGGGGTTTGGATGTGCTGTAATTGGTGCTATTGTTGTAGTTACCGTGAGTTGTCTCGGTTCTGCAAAGGGTATTTGGATTGCCTCGTCTCAGGCGGCAGGCGTCCTCTCTGAAAAGCCTGAGCTCTTTGGAAAGATGCTCGTACTCATGGCGCTGCCGGGTACCCAGGGTTTTTATGGCTTCATCTGTGCTATTATGATTGCCTTGCGTACTGGTATTATTATTGGAAACATAAATGTATCTTCCACCGTTGGTGTTTCAATTCTCCTTATTGCTATATGTATGGGCATCGTAGAATACATAACTGCAATCATGCAAGCAAAGGCTGCAACAGCGGCTATAAATCTTACAGGGAAACAACCCGAAGAGGGCGGGCGGGCCATCCTGATTCCTGCGCTTGTCGAAACCTATGCCGTTATTGCCTTATTGATTTCCATCTTGCTGATTACCTGGTTAACTAAAGAAGGGGGGTTGTCATTTACTCCTCCAACACTAGCCTTACCCAGTTTTTGACAAATACCTGTTTTTAAATTAGGCCTTTGGCGACGACTTTTAAGCGCCCCCTCTATAGTAAAGGCAATAAGTAAGTAGATATAAAAATATAAGGCTTGTCATTCCCGCATAGTTTTAGCGGGAATCCAGACTTGTCCTCAACTTGACTGGAGAATGGTTTATGTTTAATAAATATTTTGTATATATATTGGCAAGTAAGCGGAACTTGTCCTCGACTTCGATCGGGGATGGGACGTTGTATACTTGTCCTCGTAAAAACGGGGATTGGAGTGACCAATAACTTGGAAAGGCGCGTGTATGAACATAAAAACAACATTGTTAAGGGTTTTACTTCAAAATATAGTGTCCATCAACTTGTGTATTATGAA
>JAUSDH010000109.1 GCA_030650655.1 Candidatus Brocadiaceae bacterium | reverse complement strand
CCTGACATTATGATGACAAGCGGGGACGCTTGTCCTACACGGGGGATTCTCTATGCCATACATCGTGTAACCCGCATAAATAAAATGAAAATTCCTATACAATTAAATCAGGCCTTCGGCTGACTTTCTTATGCAACCGAGACGGTTGCGCTACCAGTTTGAAATCCTTTTTATTTAAATTTGCCAATAAATTCCTTTGCAGCTTTGAGAGCGTCTTTCACTAACGCCGCATCATGAATAAGCCCTCTATAATATCCAGCAATGTGTAAGGTATCATAAAGATTTTCAAATTTTCTGGCAAGCTTACCATTGTGTGCTGCAAAGTACTTCTTTAATGCGATTCTGTATCCATCAACGGATTTAGGTAATTCTTTTTTAGTTACACCTTTTTCCAGCAATACCTCGTTGATAGCCTCTAATACTGCTATATATACCGTGCCAAAAGCTTCCCGCACGGGTTTGATGTCTACGTAATCATTATCTTCGATGGGTGTGCGTGCAAGTATTTCTTTCGCATTTTGTAAATATCGTAATGATTCCTTCATAAATCAATTATTTCAGTATCTCAACCACCGATGATACGATACCACCATGAAAAAACCGCGTTTTTAATTTTTTCCCTAAAGCTAATCCTTCGACAGACTTGATGGGTTTGTCGTCCTCAATGTTGGTTGTGATAGAATAACCTCTATTCAGCACTTTTAAAGGACTCACGCTATCCAATCGGTTTGCTAAACCAACGAGCCGTTCTCGCTCTAATTCCAGTGAATGTTTACTTACTGAAGCAAGCCTTTGTACCATCTCGTCCAACCTTTGCTGTAATCTCAGGATTCTGTCTAGTGGTCTCTTGAATGGGAAACTATTTTTAACTCCCATAAGACGGCTTCTGATAACCAATATTTTATTATATAACGCTTGTATAAGTCTAGCCTTAATTTTTTCCACTGAATCCTTCAACTGGTCATAGTGTGGAACAACCAGTTCACCAGCTTCTGTAGGTGTAAGTGCTCTTTTGTCAGCAACCAAATCGGAGATAGTTACATCAATCTCGTGCCCGACTGCGGAGATAACGGGAATCTTTGAGGCATAAATACTCCGCGCAACCACTTCCTCGTTAAACGCCCATAAATCCTCTAAGCTGCCGCCTCCCCTGCCCACAATCATTACGTCGATGTCCGGGAGAGTATTCAAATCCTTAATTGCCTGGGCAATTTCCAACGCGGCGCCTTCCCCCTGTACTTTCACCGGATAGATGAGAATCTCTACTTTGGCAAATCTCCTGTTGATTACATTCAAGATATCCCTGATTGCAGCGCCTGTCAGAGACGTTACAACGGCAATTTTCTTAGGGACCATCGGAAGTGGTTTTTTGTGTGCGGGATCAAATAAACCCTCCTTTTCGAGACGCTCCTTTAATTGTAAAAAAGCCAATTGTAACGCGCCAATTCCTTTGGGTTCAATCTTTTCGATGACCAATTGATATTGACCGCGGGCCTCATACACCGTAATAGAACCAAAGGCCAAGACCTCCATCCCATCCTTTAGCTCAAATTTTATGCTGTTTGCAATAAATTTAAACATAACGGCCTGGAGTTGCGCATCGGCATCTTTCAGCGTCAGATACATATGCCCTGACGTGGGTTTTTTTACATTAGAAACCTCTCCCACAACCCATAGATTAAAAAAATCCTGCTCGAGTGAACCACGAATCCTTCGGGTGAGTTCAGAAATCGTGAGTATCTTGTTTCGACCCGTTAGCGTATCCGGTAGTAAGGGTCGTATTCTTGCGAAATTCATTTAATCGCCCTCTTTGATTTCAACCCTCTTTATGCTATCAGCCCTTCCCGTTTGGCTATCAACGACCACCTTCACCCCGTTTATGCGAACGTCCTTTTCTGCTACTTCAAATCGGGTTGGCATCTGTGTCACAACCGCCTTCAAAACACATTCGATCTTTCTGCCAAGAATGGACTCATGGGGGCCAGTCATCCCCAAATCGCTGATAAAGGCCGTTCCTTTAGGCAGAATCTTTTCATCCGCAGTGGGTACATGGGTATGCGTACCAACGACGGCGCTTACCCTGCCATCCAGATACCATCCCATCGCAATCTTTTCAGAAGTCGCCTCTGCATGCATATCTACAAAAATAATGTTCGTTTCCCTTGAGATATTCTTCAGAATCTCATCGACTGCCCGGAAAGGGCAATCTATAGGTTTCATAAATACCCGACCCAGTAAATTAATTACACCGATGGGTTCTCCCCACTTCGCTTTCTTTACAACATAGCCTTTTCCAATGGCTAACGGTGAGTAATTCCCCGGTCTAAGGATGTTTTTATTCGTTTCTAAGGCATGCAGAATTTCCTTTTTATCCCAAACATGATCGCCGGTGGTTATAACGTCAATGCCATAAGAAAACAATTCCGCAGCTATATCCTCTGTGATACCAGCACCCGCTGCCGCATTTTCTCCATTAGCGATACAAAAGTGTATATCTTCTTTATCAATAAATGGCTTTAACTTGTCTTTTAATATAATGCGTCCAGGCTTTCCTACGATATCACCAATCACCATGACGTTGATTTTCATTAAGAATTCTTTCCCTGCATATGCTTAAATTTTTCTTTCAAACGTCTTTCAACGTCAGGCGGAACAAATTGATTCACGCTTCCTCCCAGGCTCACAACTTCCCGGATTAATGTTGAATTCAGGAACGAATATTGTTCGCTGGTCATTACAAATACCGTCTCTACTTCTTTATTGAGGGCTCGATTTGTCAATGCCCTTTGAAACTCATATTCAAAATCAGATACCGTCCGTATCCCGCGCAATATAATGTTTGTCTGCTGTTTTTTGAGGTAATCCACAAGCATACCGTCAAAACAATCAACCTCAACATTTTTTAATTCTTTAACAAGATCCCTGATCATTTCCATGCGTTCTTTTACGGGAAACAGGGTCTCTTTCAATGGATTGCGCCCAACTGAAACGATTAAAGTATCGAATATAATACTGCCCCTTTTGATTACGTCAAGGTGTCCATTCGTAACGGGGTCAAATGTGCCAGGATAGACAGCTTTTTTCATTATTTGATTATGCCTTAAAACCAAAACCGCCTGGTAGGTGTTTTCTCTAAACCTCTCGGTGTTATATCGAATCTGTATGAATTATCGTTTCTTACCGGGTCCAGCTCGAGCGTAAGACTGCCCACCCAGTCATGGAAATACCGGGATAATACAAAATTTGTTCTAAGGTTTTTGGGTTTGGTTTCCACATCCCCATCCTCATCATCAACTTTTGCCAGAGATTTGAAGTCGTACTTTTCCCCTGCCGTCACACTCCATTTTTCACTGATCTTGTAATCCGCCGCCAAGATAATGGTTGAACTAATCTCTCTGATAAATCTATGGCCGATGAAATATTGCCAATCTGGAGAATTATAAATCTCAAAGCCTGAGGTGAGAACATCGAATTTGAGTTCTTCTGTATTGAACTCATTCCGTTCAGAAACAAAAGCAACGATATCTGTAAGCTGTGATCGGAAATCTAAATTCACAAAGTCGTCTTCTCTAATAATAAACCCATTTATACCATCATTATAAATACCGGCATTTGTAGGGAACATATAATAATCTACATTAAATATGACAAAATCTACCGTTTTTTCAAAACCAGGTTCTCCTCGTTTTGTCTGTAACGTATTTTTTATACCCATCACTGCAACCTGGGATGAATCCAGCGCATCGATTGCGTCGTATTGGTACAACTCATTCGGGTCTTCCGTAACAACCGGACTATACGTATAACGTAATTCAGGAACAAAGACGTGCCGGAGACGATTTATCTTGAACAGATCATTATAAACACTATAAGTCTTCCAATGTGTCGAGCTCCAATCAAATCCCATAGACCCAATGAAGCGGCCTGTGGCAGGGCCGTTTGTCTCGTCGATGGGGCCAGAGTTATCGATACTTTCCGTATATCCGGTCACCCTGCCTTCTACAAATGGATTTATATTAAAAGCCCATGGCTTAAACGGCATACTCACACGATTCACCGTATCAACCCTTGTAACCGGCTGAGATTCAACTGATTGGTCTGTCGAGGCGAAGGCAACAGAAGAATTATCAAGGCGGCTCCTGTCTGATTGGTCGAAAGAGCCGTCAAAATAAGTCGCGGAGGATTCCGAAGTGAATATAAGCCGGTTGTCCCAAATGGGCTCTCCAATGATTCGATACGCGGCTTCAGGCAGACGTTCCGCATATCTCCTTTCCCTCAATGAATCAACCGTTGTATCAAACCCATTCAACTGTTCGTTAACTAAAAACGTTTCTGCTGTAGTGTCATGAGTTCGGTGTAAATACAATACCGTCTCACGGTCTTTTTCTTCCTTAAATTGATGTTCGAAATACTCCCTCAGGAATCTGGGGTCGCTCAAATAAGAATATTCCATGTCCAAACGCCAATCGTAAGGCAGTTCCTGCCGGTGTCTCCAGAGAATGGTGCCCCGATCCCGATCTTCAATGGGAATGTGATTAATATCAAAATCGCCCTGATCTTTTATATAGTATGTATTAACAAAGCCAAACACATCGTCCCCTTTGTATTCGAAATCCAAACCCGTACCTACTCCACGTTTTTGTAAATAATCAAGATCCAGGGTAAGGTCACTCCAATCTTTTTGTTTGCCGCCTGTGAGGGCGTATAAATCCCAATCAGTCCTGAGAAATGAACCAAAACGCGAAGAACTTCCAAATTCCCAGTCCTTCAAGAGTTTTTCCTTCTTTTGCATGTCGAAGGATAAATAGGGTAAGTATGCCACAGGGTATTTGTCCATATACAATGTATTATGCATAGAAGACACAATATTATGTTCGCCCCTCTGAACCAACCGGATCTTTTTCCCCTTAAAATGGTAGTGAGGGTGCCCATAACCGCACGTGGTGATTACCCCATTCTTAATTTCGTATTGCCCTTTACTCACATGTTTTATCTCTTCCCCACTGATATAGGCAGGCATCCCTTCCAAAAGGGAGGTCTTACTTCTTTGTATACGGCCCTTAGTTTCTGATACAGCAGTTATTTTATCTTTTTTCTGTCCCTGAGTTTTTGTTTTTATCTGGCTGTTAATAAGAATGCCTTTACCTTCCTTTGCATTCTCAAATATCTTGTCGGCAATCTGCACATCGTCTTTACGACGCATCGTCACATTCCCTTCTGCATACATCTCACTAAAGGACTGCCCCAATGGTGTCGACCCATCAGCCTCCTTTTTGTCAAACCACAAAATTACACTATCTGCATCTATAGTCGCATCCACTTTTTTAATTTTCACATTTCCAATGGCTACAACCACCCGTTTATCGTCTTCTTCCCATGAATCAATATTATCCGCAATAATATCCACGAGATCCTCTTGGGGAGGAGCTCCGGCAGTTGGAACTTTTGAAGGTATTTCAGTAGATAGATACTCTTCTTTTTTCAGCGAACGGATTCCTTCGCCCCGCAGAACAACATCCGTTTTTTGCGGCTCTTCAAACGTTGCTATCGGCTGTATCTCAGGATTAACCACGATACCGGTCATCGTCTCAAATCTCAGATACACCTGTTCAAATTTTTCGTAGTTTTCATCTTGCAGGATGGTAACATTGCCCTCACAATACACCTCCACGGTCGCCTCCGTATACTGTGCGGCTTCTTCCTCATGAAACCAGCAAACAGCTGAATCTGCGGTAATCTGAAATGGTCCCTGTGATATCGCCGCATCCTTACTGGCAACAAATACACGAATTCCATCTTTTTTCCACGTGCTGATGCGCTCTGCTGATAGGGAGAAAGGACGCTGTACAATATTCTTTACAGACAACAGGCCTTCTGCGTAACCGCATGTGTTCAGGAAGAACAAAAGGACAGGGACAAACAGAAATCGTATTGTTTGTATGAGAAAAGAATTCAAAATTACCTTCCCGCAAAGAAATATTTTATGTGACCAATTACGTAATCCTGTTCTTTTTGGGTTATCTCAGGGAAAATGGGCAGGGCTAATGTCTCACGTGAAGCCCTCTCGGACTCTGGAAAATCACCTTCTTTATACCCCAAATACTCAAAACACTTTTGTAAATGAAGGGGAACAGGATAATAAATAGCTGTTTCGATTCCCTGTTGCTTGAGGTGTTGTATCAATTCCTCCCTCTGTGACGTTGCAATCACGTATTGATGAAATATGTGAGTATTATGGGATTCAATCTTCGGCAGTCGAATGGGCAACTCCTTAAGATGTTCACTATAATACGAAGCAACCCATCGGCGGCTCTCCGACCAGTCATTTAGATATTCCAGCTTCACCGACAGGACGGCAGCCTGGATGGCATCCAGCCTTCCATTAATACCGATGTACGAATGATAATACTTCGGTTCTGACCCATGTACCCGTAAGATTTTAATAAGCTTTGCCAGTTCATCATCGTTGGTTGTAACAAGACCCCCGTCACCATAACCGCCAAGATTTTTTGTGGGATAAAACGAAAAACAACCTACATTCCCTATAGTGCCGGCATTTTGCCCTTTATAAACAGCTCCGATTGCCTGCGCAGCGTCTTCGATAACCATTAATCCGTTGGCACGTGCAACCTCAAGGATGGCATCCATGTCGGCACACTGGCCATATAAATGAACGGGTAAAATCGCCTTTGTTTTTTTGTTTACCGCCGAGGCAATCTTACTTACATCGATATTGTAGGTAGAAGTGTCTGTATCCACAAACACAGGCACTGCGCCCAAACGTGCAATCGAACCTGCCGTTGCAAAGAAGGTAAAGGGTGTTGTAATTACTTCGTCACCGTTTTTAATGCCGCATGCCATTAAGGCTAATAATATTGCGTCCGTACCAGAAGATACCCCGATGGCGTGCTTTACAGAACAAAATTTTGCTATGCTGTGCTCAAATGCTTCAACAAACGGACCGAGGACAAAAGACTGGCTTTCAATTACCTCTAAAACGGCCTTATTTATTTCATCCCGAATACTTTCATACTGCCGCCCCAAATCCAAGGAAGTTATTTTCATTGATGAAATGATAGGTATCGTGTAACCAATTATATTTTAGTTCGTAAGTTTGCTATGCTATTATATTTGCATTCTCCAGCAGCGGTATTATAGTAGGGTAACGGGGCTTTGTCAATGAAAAAAGAAGCCTAAGCATCATAACCCACGTTAAACATTAATCTTGATTTCGATTCAGGCTTTTATGTAGAATTTGAACCAACAACAAACTCGCCCCTATAGCTCAACTGAATAGAGCGTTGGCCTCCGAAGCCAAAGGTTGCAGGTTTGAATCCTGCTGGGGGCGCTTATATTATACTACATTACAAGGAGGTCGTGACTGATTTACGACCAACGGCAAAAAAGCTCATCGAAGAAGTCTGTAAGGATTAAGGATTATAGTCGACTCAGTCATCGGTGTTAATGTCAAATGCGACTTTTCTATAGCGAAGGACCTCTGTCCGGTTGAGGTTGATGAAGGGCCGATAGCCCAGGTTATTCATAATTTGATTATCAATGCAAAACAGGCCGTGCCAGGCGGGATGGGGGGAATGGAGACAATGCAGAAACTGCTTGAGATAGACCCTCATGTTAGGGCAATCGTTTCGAGCGGTTATTCTGACGACGCAGTGATGTCCAATTATACGAACTACAATTTCAAAGGCGTTATCACCACGCCGTATCGCATCGAAGAACTGAGTAAAACAGTAAACAGTATGCTCACAGAAACAGGTGTATGATCCATTCGGCAAAAGAGACGAAATCCGAAGCACAAAATCCAAAATTCGAAACAATTTCAAAATTACAAATTCAAACGTTCTAAACCTCGTTTTTAATTTCTTTCATTTGATATTAGAATTTGTTTCGGATTTC
>JAUSDH010000106.1 GCA_030650655.1 Candidatus Brocadiaceae bacterium | reverse complement strand
ATCGGGACCAGACGACTCTTGTACCGACGTGCTTACGATAGCAATGTCCATGCTTCTTTCCTGTAATATGGTCAAGGCCACCTGCTTATTAAGGGCAACTTCTGTTTCATAGCCATGCTGTTCAAACAAATCCCTTAAGGTATCAACTGTTTGCCGTTCATCCTCTACGATCAATATCCTTGCAGAAGGCATATTCCCCCTTTCATTTTCATTAGTGATTTATTATGCAAGGTATACAGCATACAAAATGTGTCCTTTACTGCTTTTCTGTTATAAATAGAGAATGAAAACATATCCAACCCTCCACTCTTTAAAACGTCAAACAGGATATGTTTATGTAAAACAGTAACATCTTGTTTTATTGTTTATGCATTATAATAATTCTGAAATTATCTCATGGCTCGCTGGATTTCCCTGTCAATGTCACGTTTTTTGATGTCTTCACGCTTGTCAATTTTCGTTTTTCCTCTAACAAGGGCAAGTTCCACTTTGACAACACCTTCTTTAAAATATAATGATAAAGGAATCATCGTATATCCTTTTTGTTTAATCTTACCAGCTATTTTGGCGATCTCTCTTTTGTGTAACAGTAGTTTCCTAACCCTTTTGGGCTCATGGTTTTGCCTGTTTCCTTGTTTATATTGTCCAATGTGCATTTCATAGACAAATATTTCCCCGTTATTAAGATGGGCAAAACTTTCATTAATACTTACATCCCTATTTCGTACTGATTTAACTTCTGTCCCTGTTAGTACAATACCTGCCTCAATCTTTTCGAGAATTTCGTATTGGAAATATGCTTTCCTATTCTTAGCAATGATTTCCATTTATAGTAACCGGGTGAATAAACAATACATAAAAACCTACCTCTCATAAATATTCTTCACTTAGCCTCTGAATTGATCCCACTTGTGGATATAAATTACAGGTAAGAGGAAGCATATCTAAGCCTTTGCCATAATTTTATTTACTATAACCGCCCTAAACAAAGAATTATTGCCAAATAACCTAAAAAATATTTAAAAATCGTAACAAATTGTTAGCATTAATGCAAGGTCAATTTATTAAAATTCCATTGACTTGAACATTTATATTCTTTAAAATCAGTACGAGCCGAAGTGGCGGAATTGGCAGACGCGCTAGATTCAGGGTCTAGTCCCGGCAACGGGGTCAGGGTTCAAGTCCCTGCTTCGGCATTTTACCTTAATCTAATCTCCATCTTTCTTCTGATTTCTGCTCCTTCTCTCAGTTTTCTTGCTTCTTCTTTAAGATCACTTAAATCATTTTGGAGACCTGCCCAACCATATAAATGCGTATAATTAGGATTTACGTGATATGCCCCTTTCCAAGTAACTTTTGCACTGTATATTAATTTGAAAAATAGACGCTCAATCTTGGATTTGTTGCTATATAACTGTTGATTCCCAAGGATAATGGCATGACCAAGTGATTGAATATTCACCTTCTCATTAATTGGAGGAATTATCAGGTTGTCCCTTTCCAATCCACTAATGATTTCCTCAGTTTCTTTAACAATCGCTTCCACTTTTTTATGAATGGTATCTGCCGTGGTCAATTTTTCCTTTGCAAAACGTGGCGAATGACATTCATTACACACCGACAGCATGGCATTGCGCCTCTCTGCCAATCGAGATTCATCCAGTGCAATACCGTTTCTGTCAATATAAGATAATTCTCCTCCCACTGGCCCATAGGCAAGCCCGAAACTTATATCATGAGTTCCTTGCGGCATATGACATGTAACACATATTGGCGACCGTAATGACTTGATAGATTCAGATTCTTTTAATATACTGGACTGGCTTGCTGTATAAACAGCACCATGCTTGGAAGAGATGTATATCTCATAATGTGGTTGATCTGACCCCATGTGACATGTTATGCAAGCCTCTGGGGTTTTTGCTTCGAGCGTATTAAAGGTATGTCGTGTATGACATGAATCGCACTTAAACTGTATGTTATGACACTGCTCACAATTTGCCGAACGAGTATCCCTAGAAATCTCTATAGATTGACCACAATCCAGCATTCTCTTCCAACCAATGGAATGACGACTTTTCATAAATTCGTTGTACTGTTTCGTATGGCATTTTCCGCAGCTACCAGCAATAACCTGGCGATTGACCCTTTTATCTTCACAACTACTTCCACCAGCATAGAGGTATTCTAGTTCCGAGGCTTCCTTCACTGCAGGTTCCAACGCAGAGTTTATATGACATGACTCACACCCCACACCCTTTCTGGCATGCTTACTACCCTCCCAATCGGCAATCCAACCGTGAGTTATACCGCGCTCTTCATGACACGTAATACATTTTAAAGATTCCTCTGTAATACCGCTCTCCTTTTTAACAGATACTATTTTTTCTTCATGAGGAACAGCCGCTGTTTTCGTTTGTGTAGTGCAGCCCGTAAACCAAATCAACTCGACAAAAAAAGGTGTAAAAATAATGAATCTTAATAACTTAGTGAGATGTCCTGAAGAATTTGACATGGATTTCCCCCTTTGCTGGATATTGGATGTATTACCGCTTGTTGGTATTATACACACAAAATTTTAAAACAAAAGAGGTTATTCTGCGAAACGAATATTAATGAAGAATATCGCAATCTTTAAAGCGGGGATCTTTGGATAGTTTGTCTTTATAAGAGATGTCTAATTTTATGAGTTTGGATAAAGTATCCGAAACCTTTTCTTTCTTTCCCATGAAAGCATAGGTACAAGCCATATTAAACACCCGTTGTTATAAGCGGAACTACAGCGTGTCCATAAAATCCACCGTGGATGAACACCAATCCCGTCCCAACAATTGCAAGCCATTCATGAGCGGTCAACCAATGTCTCAGGCTGCCGGATTTAAAAATCATTTTCCGTTTTCTTAAAGAATAAATAATCGAGATCAATATGAGGCTTGTGCCTATTGTTCCAACAAGGTGATGCAGGCTTTCAAACTCTGTAACGTCTAATACTGTCCCCAGAAATATTGAACCAACAATTGTGGCAGCAATGCACACTATAAACATAACCAATCGAACTAATATAATTTTCATTTCAGATACTTCCCTTCTAACTATGACGGATGATATTGTCCTCTCTATGCTCATTATGGCAATCCAGACAATCTCTGCTTTTAGCAACATAAGAGATATGTACATCAGATAACTCTTTAATGGAGAGTTGAGATAATCTGTCTATTGAATGGTAACCGCCACTCATACACAAACTCGAAGATGCGCCTTTGAAAGGAATGTGGCATTGTCCACAATCTTAATATTTTTTGATGGGCATTACAAACACTGCCAGTGCAGTAAAAATTGGACGGAAATCCATAACTTACAATACATACTATTATTAGTCCGACAACAGATACCCGCCAAAGTAACAACGATTGGTTTTTTCATACTATATATCTCCCATGTTCAAAGTATAACACGAACTAACCATAATCGAAATGAATGAGATTCAGTTCATAAAAGTGCGCAACACAAATACCAGACTCATATGATTTGGCTATGCAACATTGTAAGCACCAGTGTAAAAGAGGTTAAAAATACAAAAATATTTATGGAAAAATATTTCGTTGTATTTAACGCTATAATCTTGTAAATATTACATTGTCTGTTTGTAAGATTTACTTGTTTTGACCTAAAAATAACAGAAATATATGAAAAATAAAGGCAGTAAGGCAACTATTATTTTAATCATTTGCAATACCTTTCTATTCGTTATAAAAATCATAGCAGGCCTCATGTCAAATAGTTTGGCCATTATCTCGGATGCGATAAATTCACTTACCGATATTGTCTCTTCTGTAATTATTTTCTTTGCGGTAAAAACCTCTTCAAAACAGGCAGATGAGGGACACCCCTTTGGTCACCATAGGGCAGAACCGATAGCAGGCTTAATCGTGGCCATTTTTGCCGGCATTTTGGGATTCGAGATACTCCACACTTCTATTTTCAAACTCATGGAAACGCATGAGCATAAGATAGGTATTTACGCAATCACAGTACTCCTGGTGTCTGTTGGTATGAAACTTTTGATGTCTATATATTTTAAAAGATTTAGCCATAAAATAAATAGCCCTGCTTTATTAGCAAGCTCTATCGATAGCAGGAACGACGTATATATATCTACTGCGGCCCTTGTAGGAGTAATCTGTGGACTTTATGGTAATCCACAAATGGATGACATTGCAGCGATCCTTATCAGCTTTTGGATTATTTACTCGGGTTACAAAATTGGCATTCAAAATATTGATTACCTCATGGGCAGACAACCCGATTCCAGTATCATGGAAGAAATTAAAAAGAAAGCATGCGCTGTTTTTGGAGTTACTGGAATTCACGATGTCCGCGCACATTATGTAGGCAATTACATTCATGTTGAAATACACATATATTTAGATCAATATTTGACGATGATCCAGGCACATGATATCGGGAAAAATGTCCAAAAGGAGGTAGAAGCCATCGAAGGAATTCACAAGACATTCGTGCATATTGATCCGATTTAAGAGGAACATACCATCTCGTTTTAGATACTATTGAGCTATGGGAATTGAGAAAGGAGGGTGTCCCATCCTAGTGATGAGACATAAATTTGTCGAGGCGTATTTTCATTTTTGTAGTCTTTGCGTCGTTTGAAGATATTTTTTGCCTATATATGCGGCATTGCCATACTCAAACCTTTCGAGACACAACTGGCACTCAATATAGTTGTCATTTTGTCTCAAACTTGGCAAAGTATCGCTTTCAACGATACGTTTCCCAAGCTCTGGGGATTGTTTGATAACCTGGAAATTACTCGTAAAAATCTTAAATTCCTTATCGTTACCGCAATTGGGACAGACAAAAAAGGTGTTCATTATCGTAATATTCAATCTCCTTAATAGTAACAATAACTAATCTAAAATTTATAAATCTAAAAACACGGTTACTGTAGATTTTGTTCCAAGTCTAAATAAAAACATGTTAAGTTATAAGCAAATCATTTGCAAGGAATTGTCACTAAGAAAAAAATACATAGATCTGACCACTACGAACGTATACCGCCTGGTAAACTCCTATGGAGACGCCCTACCAGAAGTGACAATTGATGTCTATGATAAAAATCTCCTGGTGCAATATTTTAAATCGTATGAAATACAATCAAAAGACAGAATTTGCAATGACCTGAAAGATATCCTAGCACCAGAAAGTATCACAGAAAAGACCCGGCTAAAAGGAGAAGATATTAAGACTCATTTAGTTTCAGGAAAAGGACTTCCAGGAGATTTTGTCGTAACGGAAAATGGCATAAAATTTAATATATCATTTCTTGAAGGAGGTGGAACTGGACTATTTCTAGATCAAAGAGATAACCGTAAGAAGATACAAGCCATTGCCAAAGGTAAGGAGATATTAAATTGTTTTTGTTATACATCATCATTCTCGATTTACGCAAAAATCGGAGGCGCTACCAGGACAACTAATATAGACCTGTCAAAGAAGGCAATAGAATGGAGTAAAAATAATTTTTTACTGAACCAACTTGATGTAAACGATCACGAATTTATAGTGGGAGATGTATGGGAGTGGTTGCGAAGGTTTCAAAAAAAGGGACGGACTTTTGACGTGATTATTATTGATCCACCCAGTTTTTCTACAAGTAAGACAACGGTATTCACCGCTGAAAAAGACATTCCTGGATTAATCGCGGCTGGACTCGACATCCTTCGTGAGGATGGAATTCTTGCCTTTTCCACTAATATCGCAAAAATAAACTTCTCGAAATTTTTCCAATTATTATCACGGGTAAAAGATTTCACGAAAAAAACATACAAGCTCATTGATGTTTCATCGCAAGGTTTAGACTTTCCTACCGATGGAGTCCATGTTATCGAACCTTACTTGAAGTTTGTCATGTTATCGTGCTAACAAAATCAAATCATACAAATGTTATACACTCCTACATAGTTTTTGATATCACTTATGAATCATGAGCGCTACAATAGAAAAGCTAATCTCTATGAATTTTTGCGCCTTTTTTTCAACAAATATCCTACAAATACTGTAATTCCAAACACAACAAACACTCCAATAATACCTGCGTACCGCTTGGTATCGAATTTTCTGGTTATCCCGGGTATTGTATAATTCGATAAAGGAGCATTCACTGATGGTTTGAAGTCATCTTTTTTGGTAAATCCCACCGTATGTTTTGACACCTTTTCAAGCCCATCAGGCAGCTTTGAGGTAAGCGGTGTAATGAGAAATATAAGTCCTATAATAAAGGATAAACCAAATACTATAAACAATGGTATTTTATTTTTTGTTAGATTCATAAAACTTGTAACCCCCTTTATATAAATTTAATACTTCACGAGTTCTGCCCAGCATTCATTAAACTTTCTTTGAATTTCGGGATTAAGAATCTCATACAATTCTAACCTGTTAATTTCTTTTCTGTCTATATAAATATATGGATTTCTTAGTAACTGCTTGTCAACAAATGCCCATGCCTTTTTATTACACCCGGCATAATAAGAATAATTAATTTGCTTGGCGCCAATTTCTGGACGCAACATAAAATTAATAAATTCTTCAGCAAGTCGCTTATTTTTTGCGCCAATAGGAATAGCTATGGTATCAATCCAAAAGCTTGTTCCTTCTTTGGGTATTACAAAATTGTATTGCTATTTTCTTTGCCAAGAAAAGCAGCATTTCCATTATAACATTGAGTAATCCACAACTCCTCGCTTTTCAACTTTTCCTTAATCTTATTATAAGCCATAAAGTATTTATCGTGAAGTAAGGGCTTAAGTTCTTTTAATATCTTCAGCGCCTCGTCCAATACATAGCTGTCTTTTGGGTTCAAAGAATACCCCAGGCGTTTTTGTCCTACCGAAAATACTTCATATGGGTCATCCACCAAAGCCATATGACCCTTATATTTCTGGTTCCAAAAAACATTCCAACTATCAACAGGTTCTTTTACATATTTTGCATTATACGCAATGCCAGTAACGCCCCAATCGATAGGAATACAATACTCTTTCCACTTTCTATTTATGATAGTCCTGAATCTTGCTTTCAGATTTTTCTCATTGGGGATGCGGCGTTTATCGAGTTTCAAGAACAACTGAGAGTTTATCATTATATCCATTGAACTCTCACTTGGGAAAACAAGGTCATACATCCCAGGTTTAGACTGGACTAAAGAAAACATCTCGTCTTCAAGGTCGTAATAATCAACATGGACTTTTACATGAAATTCTTTTTCAAATTCTGAAAAAATCTCAGGGTCAATGTACTCCACCCATGTGTACACGTTAAGTACGGATGAACTTGCATTTTTATCTTTTTTTTTGCTTGAAGCTTTCCTATATTCCAATCAAAAATATTCTGAAGAATTAATCCCAATACCATGACGACAATAATGGAAACCATTTTTTTGTCTTACACCTAAATATTATCTAAGAAATTCTATGAAATAAACGAAAAGCAGTACAACCACATATTCATCCTATCACAGTCAACACCCGATATTCTTTTTATTGTGTTATCGAGAAAGCCCGAGGATTTAATATTTCAGATAACGTATATTAGGAATGCGTCGCATATTGAGTTTCGATAATAAGCCTGATTTTAATATTTAATCTCCGTAGCTAACTCAATTTGATAAGCTGGGTCAGCATCCCCATCATACCGCGAAGACGGCGCTAATCCTAAAACATCACCGTCCTCTCTCTTTTCACGGTAATACTTCCCAGGGATAAATATTCCCGTCAGGAGATTGAAAGACATATTTTTTGTTAAATCGTAACTGTTATAGAAATCCAATTCAAGTCCTAATTCGGAACTCAACGTAGTAACACGCTCGTCTCTTATACTTAATGCACGTTCAAAAGTTCTCAGATACCAATAATCAAATGAAATCGACCATTTTTCCGTTACCTTCACATCAATGCCCATATTGGGCATAATAAGATCATTTAGCTGATATGCATCACCAAAAACACTGGGTAGTGCAATACCATAATTCAAGGCATTACCGCTTCCTGTTGCAACATCGGGTCCATAAGCAGCAGGATAAATGGTATCTGAGAGGTTTGCATTTGTTGGAGAATAGACAGAGAAGCTGTTATTACTATGAGAATTAAATTTACCGCTTAACACGTCATTACTATCCATCTTGTTGACAGAACTAATAAGTAATTTCGACCTGGGAGTAATATTTTCGAAACTATAGGAGACATCCGCATATGCCATATATCCTTTATGAATAATATCGGAACCCTCCACAATAACATTTGCGTTACCAAAATTCTTTGCCACTTCAAATCCAACATTTAACTTGTCAAAATTCATATTAGTATCAATGCCGATAGTTTCTAAATTATCCTCATTTACCGGGAAAGGATACGTATTAACCCTGCTAGTGCTAGGTGTCGTATCGTGCAATAATCCTACATAAGGTTGAAATGAATGTTCCCTCCATTTGATAATAGTATCAAACAAAATGGGCATTTGAGTCATATTCCACATCCAATGCCATTTCTTGTGGTACTTGCGGTCCTAGAATAATTTTAAATTTTATTCTCTAAATCGGGTTTTGCATAATATACCCTCCATTGAAAATTCTCACTGGTACTATAAATACTGGCACCGTAATTCTCGTAGTATCCTCCAAGTGCATAACCGTTCCCGACCTGATTCGGGTAATGATACATAGTTGCATTCAAACATAAACAAATATATAATATCCTCCAGGTAAACTTATTTATTGGAGGATATTATGAGAACCCCTAAAGCAATAAGCGATCAGCAACAAGAATCGTTAAGAAACCTACTGGGTCAAACTAAAACCAAGGCTGATTTTCAGAGAGCTCAATGTCTTTGGTTAAGAGCGGCCTTGAACATGAACCCTGTTGATACGGCCAAGGCTGTTGGGTGGAGCCAGAGCACGGTCAAAATTATTCAGAGCCGTTATCTCCGGGAAGGCGAGAAAGTCTTGCTGGGTAAAGGGCGTGGTGGCAAGAGATATAGTAATTTAACAATCAACCAGGAGAAAGAGCTTCTCGGCTCTTTTTTAGAAAAGGCTAAATCCGGTGGAGTTCTGGAAGTCAGCGAGATAAAAATCGTTTATGAGAAACTTTTTGACAAGAAGGTGCCCAAATCCACTATTTACCGGATGTTGGCTCGACATGGCTGGCGTAAGATCGCCCCTCGTTCGAAGCATTCGCGTACGGACTTTGCCGCTCAGGAGGAATTTAAAAAAAACTCCCTGCCCTCGTCCAGGAAGAAGTAAAATGCCAGGCAGCGCAAGGCAGAAAGGTGCGGTTGATGTTTCAGGATGAAGGCCGGTTTGGCCGAATCAGCGATCCGCGGCGGTGTTGGGCACCTTCGTGCCTGAGACCTGATGTCCCGACGCAAGTCGTAAGGGAGTATACCTATGCCTTTGCAGCGGTAAGCCCGCATGACTGGACAAGGGACTCTTTGATCCTGCCGGAGGTAAATGCCTGCATGATGTCGATGTTCCTGGAGGAAGTAGCTACTCGTCATCCTGGTGATTTGATTCTCATGCTTATGGATCAGGCCAGTTGGCACAAGGCCCAAGAATTGAAAATTCCTCAAAACATGAGGTTTGTTTGGTTGCCCGCTTATAGTCCACAATGCAATCCTGTGGAACATATCTGGGATGAGATACGCGAGAGGTGGTTTGCGAACAAGGTGTTTGATAGTATGGCTGCAGTTGAGGACATACGAATGGACGCTTTGGTGACACTGGAAAATGACAAGAAAAAAATCGCCAGGATAGCTGGCTTCGACTGGATTATTAGTATTAATTTGAATGCAACTTAGTATGACCTATCTTAAATTTTAGCGGTAAATTAACAACTACTGAATCTATCCAATATTCTTCAACCCGTGGAATTATCTCAGGCATGCTATAATTATCAACTTCTCCAAAAAGTGTGTTGATTTTTCTGTCAGATACAATTGGAGCATCAAAGTCAAAATGCCCGTTACTTTCTAATTTTTTAAAAGACGTTAAAAATTCTTTGTATGTAATATTAAATTTCGTATCATAAGTATATCCCATATAGGTAACACCATCGCTTTTAACACTATTCAGGTCAAGATTATTCCCCAATGTATTCCCTGAAAGCCGTAAGTGATTTTCTATGGAAAGTTTTAAATCTGGAAACAAATCATAAGAGGTTTCTGCAACAGCAAAAGAAGAGACGAAAAACAACAGGGCAAAGATATAGGTGCTTTTATTTTTTATCATAACGCTTAGTTAAGATAAAAGAGTATGCTTTTTGTAAAATCCAATGTTTTTATACACTAGGTTAGCAGACAAAAAATTTGGAGCTTCATTCCCTGGATTTGGCTTCAATTCTACGACATCCATACCCACCACCTTTTTCTCTTTGTAAACTTTCCGCAAGAAATCTATCACACGATACCATTCCAAACCACCAGGGACTGGTGTTCCTGTCGCAGGCATGATAGACGGGTCAAAACCATCCACATCAAGCGTTATATACACGTAATCCTCTAACGAATCAATGGCTTCCTCATGCCATTCATCATGATTATAAATATCTCTTGCATAGAACACCGAAATCGTACCCTTATTCTTCTTTATACATTCGTGTTCTTCTTTTGATACCACCCTTACACCAAAACTGGTTACCTTGCATTTCAAGTCTTCTACCACCCTCCTTGATACACTCGCGTGACTATAGCGTGTTCCGCCAAATTGTTCCATCAAATCAAGATGTGCGTCCAGTTGAAGAACTGATAATCTCTTATATTTTTCTTTATATGCCTTTATCGCCCCTTGTGAAATAGAATGCTCTCCACCCAACGTTACCAGAAATTTATTATCTTTTACAATCCATTTACTTGCGTGATAAACTGCTTCAATTACCTTTTTCGGGTCAGTATGTATTTCTTCTACATTGAGAGTCCCTACGGTAAATATTCCAACCGTATATATTTCACCTAATTCTTCATCATACGGCTCTACATTCACAGATGCATTCAATATCGCATTTGGACCCATTTTTGCTCCAGTTTGATATGTAGCGGTTCCATCAAAAGGCACTCCCATGATCACAACCTTAGAATTCTTATAGGCTTCACTATCACTTATAAAATGATATGGAAATGCGCCAAATTGCAATGAACCCAAAACATATTTTCTGATATCGTTTAACATGCACTTCTCCAGATATTTATAATCAATTAAAACAAATTATCAACAAAAAAGGCATCTGTAAACAGATGCCCTTTTTGTTTTATATTATAACTTAAGGAAGCGACGTTTTTTAATGTCGACTTCCTCGTCTCTTTCTCCACATTGCTGCGCCAATCATTACAACTGCAACTACTCCAACAATACTTCCTACCATGCCCGCAATACCTTTTCTTTCCTTTGCTGCAACAAGTTGATCAACCTTCTTTCCCCTCTTAAGCCCAATCGCCTGGCTTTCCAGTATATTAATCTTCTGATACATCTTGGCAGCGCCATACCACCATGCTATGTCCTGCTGACCGTGGGCAACACCTTTATAGGCATGTGCTTTATCGCCAAACCACATATCAGCATAAGTAATTTCAATCTCTGAAGGGTTATTTCTTCCCGTAGCAAACAAACCATGTAATCCAAGAATTGGTCCAATAACCGGCACTTTTCCCCCTTGTGTTTTAAATGCCTTATACACAGCATCTCCTAAGAGTCCCGGTCCCAGTGCATCAGCAAGTATATCACCAAGTGGGAAGATATCCCTTTCTTTAATTGGCACTTCAAATGCATCATTTGCTACGATGTCGTCTAATATAGCTTGTGCCCTATCCTGCAATCTCCACATCTCAAACATGAAATCATTTAAGTTTTCACGATATAACCTGGCAAATCGAGGACTATGACACTTGCTGCAAACGGACACCCACTGCTCCGATCTCTTCTTATTTTCTGGAGAATACACATCAAGACTATAATTCAATGGAGGAAGATTTATACCATGAGGGTAATTTTTTAATGATGATTTATAATCAACCCCTTTCGGTGGAACCGTGCCCATTCTCCATACGCCCTTTGTTACAGGGTTATGAGCAAATTTACCATCCCCCTGATCAAAATGGCAGAACTGACATGTCGGTGTTCTATAATCCTTGCCTGGAACAATCTCTGCTAATGGCTTTTCCCAATCCCAATGCTCACCTTCCAGATGGTAAATGTAACCCATCTTCGATTCTCCATACGATTCTGCGTCAGGATGGTCAAAACCCATGTGACAACTCATACAGGCCTCAGGTCTTCTGCCTTCTGCTGCAGAAAATTTATGCCTTGAATGACAGATATTGCATCGGTCTGTGGCGTGGCAGAGGTCGCAGCCAAACTGTGCGGCTGGATATCCCCTACGAAACATCTCTGGATACCAAGGTGGGATCACATTCGCCGCCAGACCGTCAATGTGGTTAGGACGTCCACGCTCAGCTTCTGACATAAATTCTGTTGTTTGCTGAGGGTGACATTCACCACAATTTGCAGGTGTGGGCATATACAGTTCTTTATGATCCTTCCCGTGACAATCACTACAGGTTACTTCCTTAATCTCCCTACCGAGCAGTTTCTCTATTTGTTGTGTTTTTTCTGCAAACCTTGGGTTTTTCTTTGGATTTGCATGAGTAGAATCTCTCCAGTCATTCACAGATCCAGGGGTTACTTCTTCATGACATTTCACACAGTCAGTTGGTTTGTATTTTTCCAATAGCTGATCATAGTATGTCCCATCAGGCTTTACATAATGTCTCACTGGAAACCAGTACATTTGCAACGGTACTGGTTTGTAGATATTCTGCCATGGCCCGGCGCCTTTCTCCAACCCGACATTCGTTGTAAACCAATCTTTCAGCGTATCATTGGGATACAAGATATCGTAATAGCTCATAGCCTTTTTCTGCATCTCTTTAAGCTCTGCTTCAGACTGCGCCCTGACGCTTCCAGCCTGCAAACTCCACATTAAAGGGGCGGCGAGTAAAATCGCGCCCAGTTTTAACAATTTCATTTTTTGCCTCCTCCCCTTAAAAACAGCATATGCTATGTAATAACATAAATTTCACTATAATCTATTTTAAAGAATTAGCCTAAATTCTTCTAGTAAATTTTTGGCAACGATTTTGAAGCATCACCTTTTTCAGTTAAACCTGTCTTGTATGGAGTCGTATGCTGCGGGAAAAACCATTCGTCATCACCGCCTCTTTCCTGGAAAAATTTGAGGCGCATCTCATGGTTACGAGTATGGTGACAAGGGCCACAAATATTATACGGCGTCCCAAATGTACCAACTTTGGCTATTTTTTGACCTTCCGGCGCCTTTCCAATATCCATAAAATAGCTAAATACTTCACCCGCGCCATGACAAGCCTCACAGGTCACCCCCTCTTCAGAATATTTCCCCGTGGTTTCATCATAACCCGTTGTATGACATTTTAGACATGTCTTACGATATCCCTCGTTACCAGCAATATAATCAGGAGATTCTTTCACACGTTCAAATGTTTTAAACTTGATTCTCTGCCACCGCTCGACATGCGGTGAGGTTAAACCCGTATGGCATTTAAGACACTTTTGACTGCCCACATAAATCGCTTTATCCCCGGTAATACTGTACTTTTTAAAATCTCCCATTTCCAGTCTTAGATTTGGATCGCTTTCCTCAGGCGTCAGGTTTGCCAATTCACTCCAAAACTCAAACAGTGGTTCAGCCGCAACTAATCTTTGCTCCATTTGTCTCTTATGGTAATATATCCCTTCATGAGCCACTTCCTCGTTTAGCGCCCTTCCAATTCCGCCATGGCATACCGCGCATCCATATATATCAAAGGGAAATTCTTTTGCGTTAGGGTGTTTAGCCTTTAGTTTTTCCTCATCGATATGACAGGTTATACACCGATCTACTTTATCACCATTTTGCCCTTTATCCCAACTATAATCACCTTTTAGGAGTATCTGCTTAACTTCATATACAGGTCTCTTCAAAGATGCAAGACGTTTACCCAATAACTCTTTTTCTTTTATAGAGGAGGCTGCTGAATATTCATTCTCAACTTTTATCGCCTGTTCTTTATAATACTCCTTCTGATATTTTATCCACTTTGGACTAAATTCATCCTTAATCCACATCGAAGAGCCTATAAAAAACAAGGCGCTCAAAACAAAAAAAATCAACCTTTGTATGCTCATAATTCACCTGTTCTGGAAATACTCACAATTAAGTATCCTTAAACCAATTATATATTGATCCAAGGCGTAGCAATAATGTATTTTATACTAAATGAAAGCCTTAAAACCATCTTAATTACTGTGCCTATCATTGTCAAAAGCAACCCCATAGTAAGCATGTACCTTACAATGCCTAGCTTATTAAAAAAGTCCCGATTAATCATTGCAGGAAGCACCAAACCAGCAAAATAAAATCCCATCATGAGAATAATCCCTAACGGTAATGGCATACTATGCAATGGTGGCGGTGTTGGGAAGTCATGCGTCCACTTTTCCCAAGGCCAGAAAAACGCCCAGAAAGGCCCTCTGAGTGCAGTGCCAATATATACCAAAACATACCAATAAATATAGCCAAGAACAAATACTGATACAGCAAACTTTCTTTCTTTTAAAGTATAGTAACCATTCCCTTTAGGATTAACATCTAAATATGGAATAAGTATCAAACCAACGATAATAAGACTAGGAAGTGCAACACCGGCAAACCAAGGATCAAAATAGACTAAAGCCTCTTGTAAGCCTAAAAAATACCACGGGGCTTTAGCTGGATTCTCGGCTTGACCTGGATTCGACAATTCCCTAAGCGGAGCATCTACAACATACGAATAAAAAAGCAACCCCACCGTAACAAAAATTGCAGCAAGGAATTCCTTTGCTACCAAGGTGGGCCATGTAAAAACCTTATCGTCTTTAAATTCTACCAGTCCTTTACTTTCCGCCCTTACTTCCATGGATCCACTCCTCAGAAATATCTTCAATAAACTTTAGAAAACATGAGCCAAAACTATTACAACGGACCCGAGATACCACCGTCTATACGAATTCTCCAAAAATGCATCATCATCAATGCAGAAGCTATAACAGGTATTGCAATACAGTGCCATACATACGCACGCAATAATGCAGGGGCTCCTATTGTTGTTCCTCCCAGCAAAGCAAAACGGATATCATTATCTGCCCTCATGCCCAATATATAAGCAAAAGGTCCTTCGTGGCCTAAAAGTGGCGTTGCACGTGCCATATTCGTACCGACGGTAATGGCCCAATATCCCAATTGATCCCAGGGCAAAAGATATCCAGTAAAGCTTAATAAAAGTGTGAGAACCAAGAGAACCACACCAATTACCCAGTTAAATTGTCTGGGTGGCTTATACGAACCTGTCAAAAACACTCGAAGCATGTGTATACTCACCGTGATCACCATAGCATGCGCACCCCAACGGTGAGAGTTTCTCAAAAATCTTCCAAACGGTACCACGTACATCAAATCTACGATATCTGCATACGCTCTATTCACATCAGGAACATAATAAAACATTAACAGGATTCCTGTTATCGTTTCAAAAAGGAATATAAAAAATGTAATTCCTCCCATACACCAAGTAAAACGGATCTTTGTGCCATGCTCCCGAACCTTAGCCGGATGCAAATGTAACCATACGTTACTTATGATTTGAAGAACCCTGTTTCTAGGGGTATCCGCGTAACCGTGGCGAAATACAGACTTCCAAATTTCATTGTCCGTAATTTTCTTAATTAAATCCGGAATTAATTTCATTTGAATATCCCTTTCTCCACATTATATTGTTGTCTATTTCCTCCCCACATAATTAAATTTCGTCCTCCTATTCCTCCGTTTCTTCCATCATTTTATTAATTTCTTCATTTGGCTTCCAAAGCACACGCTTTAAGGATATAACGTTCACCGGGCAATCCTTACAATTGCCACACCTGATACAGACGTCGGTATACTTTATTACTATACCATCTTTGCTCATATAAGGCTGATACGCTTTGCTCTCATCAGAGACGTCAACTTGCTTTAGCGCCCCAACAGGACACACCATACTGCAACGACCACAAAGAACACATTCGTTCGTCTCTACATTAATATTAAGATCACATTTAAGGCACCTTGCAGCCTCAACCTCGGCCTGAGCCTCATTCAAACCAAGCTCTACCAGGCTAAAAGTACCCTGCCGGTCATCCACAGGCAACAACGGCATATTTTCGCGAGGAATCGCATCGAAATTTTCTTCCCTTAAATCAATTTCATTATTATCCAGAAGGGTAACCCAAACTTTTTTCTTCGGTTTCTGAATTTCCTCACCCTTTATATAACTATCGATAGATTTAGCCGCTAAATGACCGAGGGCAATACACTCAATGACTGTGCTTGGACCCAACGTTACATCACCACCTGCAAATATACCCTTCTTGTTTGTCATAAGGGTTTCGCCTACTGCTATCGTTCCCCATTTAGTAACCTCAAATCCATGATTATCTCCCAGGAATTTCAGATCTGATTCCTGGCTAATAGCGGTAATAATACAATCCGTTTCAATAATAAATTCAGAATTAGGAACTGGTTCAGGTCTCCTTCTTCCGCTACTATCAGGTTTACCCATTTTCATTTTAATGCATTCCAAGCCTTTAACCTTTCCGTTATCGGTTAAAACCCTGACAGGCGCAGCTAAATAGTGGAACTTGACACCTTCATGCTCTGCCTCTTCTATTTCCCACGACAGGGCTGGCATCTCTTCCCTTGTCCTCCTATACACTATATATACTTCAGGACTCAGCCTCTGCGCTGTCCTTGCCGCATCAATAGCCGAATTCCCACCACCAATCACTGCCACTTTTTTGCCTGGACTTCTCACATCACCGGCATTCACATTTTTTAAGAATTCCAGGCAATCCATAACCCCTTGAGTCCCTTCTTCTCCAGGAATCTCAAGTCTCTTTCCCTTTTGTGCGCCTACTGCTATAAATACTGATTTATATCCTTCTTTCAATAAATCAGAAATTGTCTTTCCCGGTTTTCCAATAGGGGTGTTCGTCTTTATCTCTACACCGCGAGCCAGAATGTGACT